>CAZEAX010000095.1:0-13061 GCA_964510405.1 uncultured Streptomyces sp.
ATCGCGGACAGGATCGTACGGCAGCCTGGATGTCGACGCGGGCAGGATCGCAAGGGGCGCTACGTTGCCGAGCACGATCGTGTAGCCGTCCGGCGCGGATTTAGCGGCGAGTTCGGTGCCGATGAGTCCGGAAGCGCCGCCGCGGGTATCGACGACGACCTGCTGGCCCATTTGATCGCCCAGCGCCTGCGCGATAATGCGGGCCGCGGCGTCGGTGCCGCCGCCGGGCGGATAGGGTGAAATAAGCTTGATCGGCTTGGTCGGGTAAGCCTGGCTCCCGGCGTTGGTCGCGGTAAACGCCATGAGGGCGGCCGCCGCGATTGCAAGTAACAAGCGTGTTGCTTTCATGCATCCTCCATGGGAATTCTTTTTCGTTTTGCGCTAATCGGGGGAGTGGGGTAAAGTCCGGCCCGCCATACCACTTATCCTGGTCATCCAGACGGGCCGTACTAGTTTCAGTCTCGCTACGCCCGCTTGTTTTTCCCGAGTTCGTTATCTTATCGCAGCGGCACCGCGCGCGCATTAAGCGCCGGTCTGCCATTGAGTGATTCTGGTTATTAATTGCCGGCTGCCCATGGCGTGCCGCCGGCTCATCTATCGAACGAAGGAACCAACATGGAACAGCAAATCGCGGCAACCAAAGTCATGACCGATCTCACGTGCTGGAAATGCGGCGAAGAGACGTTGAAGGAAGCGGTCGTGGCGGTCGACACCAACGCGTTTCGCAGCGCGAAAGTCGAAGCGTCGGGCCTCATGCAGTCCGAATGCACGAAATGCGGCGCTCACTCGGTGAACGCGACGCAGGCGCGGCACAACAAGACGCTCGGCCGCAGGAACCGCAAGGCGATCATCAAGGAACAGAACCGCAAGTCGGGTTAATCGAGAATAATCGTCATGCCCGCACAGGCGGGCATCCAGCAAGACCAAATCTCCTGGGTTCCCGCCTGCGCGGGAACGACGAACTTTTTGAAGCGTCCCTTCGCCTCAACCCTCAAGGTGATGCGCGGGGTCCGCGGTGTGGACGTTGAACGCGGGCCGCGCTTTGATTTCGGCATACCAGCGCGCGATGTTGGGCGGCGTTTCCTTCGCCAGCCCCAGCACGTGCCAGCGATGCACGCGCAGGCCCAGCGGAATGTCCCCGTAAGTGAAGCGGTCGCCCGCGATGTAACGCGTGCGGCCGAGTTGCTCGTCGGCGATTTTGATCGCGCGCGCGAATTTCTCGCAGGCGGCGGCGAGCACTTGCGGGTCGCGTTGGTCTTCCGGCAAACGGATCAGATGCATCGCCATGTTGTGCTGCGGCGGCAGCAGATCGTTATTTTCAAAATCGACCCAGCGGCTCGCCGACGCGAACGTCTTGATGTCGCCGCCGTAGAGGAGATCGGGCGCGTACTGCATCGCGAGATAGCGCACGATCGAATTCGATTCCCACAGCACGAAGCCGTCGTCGTCTATGGTCGGTATCCGGCCGGTGGGATTTTTCGCGCGGTACTCGGGCGTATCGACCAGTCCGTACGGTTTATTGCCTTTCGCGACGTGGCCGCCCGGCCCCATCTCGCCGCTCGCGAGGATCAATTCGAACCCGAGCCCGATTTCGGCCAGTGTCCACAGGACTTTCTGCGTGCGCCCCGACGTCGGGCGGCCCCAGAGTTTCAGCATATAAGAATTACTCCGCGGTAGCGCCGGACGCCTTGATGACCTTCGCCCACTTGGCGATTTCGGCTTTGAGCAGCGTCGCGGTGGAATCCGGCGTATTCGGCGCGAAATCGGTGCCGTCGCTCGCGATGCGCTCCTGCACGTCCGGCAGTTTCAGGATGCTGTTCAGCTCGGTGTTGAGCTTGTAGACGATGGCCTTCGACGTGCCCGCAGGCACGAACATGCCGGTCCACGCCATTGCGTTGTAGCCGGGCACGCCCGCTTCCGACAGCGTCGGCGTATTCGGCAATTTCGGCAGGCGTTTCGGCGTCGCGGCCGCGATCAGCTTCAACCGGCCGGACTGGATGAAGACCATGCCGGCAATCATGTCGGTGAAAATCATGCTCGCCTGGCCGCCGACGACGTCGGCCAGCGCCGGGCCGGTGCCTTTATACGGTACGTGCACGAAATCGATGCCGGCCATCATCTTCAGCATTTCCCCGGACAAATGGCCGGGACTGCCGACGCCCGCCGATGCGAGCGTGAGGCGGTATTTCCCTTCTTTGGCGAGAGCGATGATGTCGGCGAGCGTATTCACCGGCACCGACGGATGCGTGACGAGCAGATAGTAAGTCGGTGCGACCATGCCGACCGGCGCGAAATCCTTGACCGGGTCGAACGGAATTTTTGCGTACAGCGTCGGATTGATCGCCATCGGCCCCGTCGAACCGAACAGCAGCGTGTAGCCATCCGGCACCGCATGTGACGCAAGCTCGGCGCCGATGTTGCCGTTGGCGCCGCCGCGATTGTCCACGATCACCTGCTGGCCCCAGTGCTCGGTCATTTTCTGTCCCACCGAGCGCGCTGCAATGTCGACGCCGCCGCCGGCCGCAAACGGCACGATCGCGCGGATCGGTTTGGTCGGATAATCCTGCGCGCTCGCGGCGGTCGCGATCCCGATCAGCGCACATCCCAGGGCTGCGCGCAGCGAGTTCAGGTGCATAAAGGCTCTCCGGTGGAAAATGCCATCAGCGAAGCACGTTCTGTACCCAGCGTGCATGCGCGAAGAGTTCGCGGTCGCGCGTGCGTTTGCCGACAAGATAGGCGCCAATCGGCATGCCGGCCGGGCCTTTGAACACCGGCACCGATATCGCCGGCACGTGCACCGTCGTCCAGATGAGTGCGAGCTTGGCAATGCCCGTCGTCGCGAAGCCGACGGGCGCTTCGCCGGTCGCGCACGCGGTCAGCAGCACATCGTAATCCGCTTGAATACGGCCGATCTGCTCGCGGCAGCGTTCGGCGAGGCCGCGTGACTCGAGATAAGTTTCATAGCTGCAATTGAGGCCGTCGCTGATCCGCCCCTGGCGCAGCGTCGTGGTGATCGATTCCCAGTGGTTTTCGATTTCCCACGCGAAGTTGCGCGCGAACTCGAAACCGGAAATCAGGCGATGCGCTTCGGGGATGCCGTCGAACGCGGACGGCAGTTCGACGTCGCCCACCTTTGCGCCGGCGCGCGCGAGCGCCTTCGCGGCGCCTTCAAAAAGCTTCTGCGTCGACGGTTCGAGCAGGGGCCATAGATGCGTGCGGCAGAAGCCGATGCGGGGCGGCGGCAGATCGGCAATCGGCACCGGCGGTTCGCCGAGCAGGACGTCGCGATACAACGCGATATCTTCGACGGAGCGCGCGATCAGGCCGACCGTGTCGAGCGAGCCCGCGGATTCCATCATGCCGGCACAGCGCAGTTCGCCGTAACTGGGGCGAAAGCCGAACACGCCGCAATAAGAAGCGGGACGCACCGTCGAGCCGCTGGTTTGCGAGCCGACCGACAGCGCGCACATGCAATCGGCGACTGAAGCCGCGGAGCCTGACGAGGAGCCGCCGGGCGTGCGCGTGAGATCGCGCGGGTTTTTCGTGCGTGACGGGTGAAAGTTTGCGAACTCGGTGGTGACGGCCTTGCCGAGCAGAACCGCGCCCGCCTTGCGGCTTAACGCAACGCACGAGGCGTCTGCGCGCGGCCGGAAGTCTTTGTATATGGGCGAGCCGTACTCGGTGGGCATGTCGCCCGTGTTGATGATGTCCTTGACGTTGAACGGCACGCCGATGAGGGCGCCGCTTTTGTCGCCGCGATCGCGCGCGCGCGCTTCGGCGATAGCCTGCTCGCGATTGATATACTGCCAGGCTTGCACGTCGGGGTCGCGCGCGTCGATGCGCTCGAGGCAGGCGCGCGTGACTTCTTCGCAAGTCGCGCGGCCCGTCTTGATCGCCGCGACGATTTCCGTCGCGGTCAGTTCGTTGAGTCGCGCGGCGGGATTTTTGGCGGACGGGGCGGGCATGCGGATCTCCGGTTGCGGCGGCTGCTGCGGACAAATATTTTGCCACAGCGGGCGCAGCGCCGCCGCATGCGGCCCGCGCCGAGTTACGTCCCGCGTATCGATTTATCCAGACCGCGCAGGAGCGGCACGATGACGTCGATGCTCGGCGTCGCGATTTTCAGTTCGCGCGCGAACGCCTGGATCTGGCCGAGCAGCGCATCGGCTTCGATCGCGCGGCCCGCGGTCACGTCCTGCAGCATCGACGGGCGCTGTCCCGGCTTGCCGCGCTTCGCGAGTTTCTCGACGTCCATTTCCGCCGAGAGGTCCCAGCCCTGCGCGGCGGCGACGGCGATCGCCTCGCGCATGACTTTCATCGCGAGTTCGCACAGTCCCGGATCGGTGCCGAGGCCGCCGAGATCGATCCGCGTCAGGGCGGCGAGCGTATTGCCCGATGCGTTCAGCGCGAGCTTCTGCCACACGTCGCGGCGGATGTCGTTCGAGACTTTGATTTCGACGCCGCCGCGCGTGAACATGTCGGCGACCGCTTTCAGCCGCGCGCTCGTGGCGCCGTCCAACTCCCCGAGCACGAGATGACAGGGGCCGGTGTGCACGATCACGCCGGGCTCGACGACTTCGTTCGGCATGTGCACGACGCAGCCGATCGTGCGCTCGGGTTTGACCTGGTTCCACAAGGCGCCTTCCGGATCGAGCAAAGGCAGCGTGCCGCTCTCGCCCTTGCGGCCGTGCCGCCACCACCACGGTATGCCGTTGATCATGAAGATCGCGCAGCCGTTCGGCGCGAGCAGTTTGCCGATCGCGGCCGCGGCGGCGGGCAGGGCGCCGGTGGCCTTGATGCCGACGGCGACGACGTCCTGCGGCGGCAGCGTCGACGGATCGTCCGTCGCGACGGCGGGCTTGGCATGAATTTCCTTGCCGCCCGTGCGCAGCGTGAGCCCGCGCGTGCGCATCGCCTGCAATTGCGCGCCGCGCGCGACCACCGAGATCTCGTCCGCTTTCGCCGCGATGAGCCGCGTTGCGATGTGACCGCCGACGGCGCCGGCGCCGAATATGCAAACCTTCATGGATTCTCCCCGTTAATTATTCAATGGCACGCATCATATCGGCTTTTTCAGTCGACGTTCGCGAGCGGTGTGGTCCATGCATCGTAGCCGTAGACCCAAGTCGGATCGGTTTCCTTGCGCATCCAGGTGTTCTGGCGCGACGAGCCCTGGATCTCCGAAGTGCGCGGCTTGCGCGTCGCCTCGAAGCGGCGCAGCGCGCGCGCGACACCATCCGCATCGACGTCGGCGAGACAGCGCGACAGCACCGCGGCGTCTTCGAGCGCGGACGCCGCGCCTTGCGCCATGTACGGCGTCATCGGATGACAGGCATCGCCGAGCAGCGCCACGCGCTCCTCGGTCCAGCGCGGGAGCGGATCGCGTTCGAGCAATGCCCATTTGTGCACGTCGGGGCAGGCGCGCAGTATCGCCTGCACTTCCGGGTGAAAGCCCGCATACGCTGCACGCAACGCGTTGAGGTCGCCTTTGGCCGACCACGACTCGGGCGTCATCCATTCGACGGCTTCGGGCTGGCTCGTCACGAAATAAATTTCGTCCTGATTGCGCGTCACATAGTAAACGACCATATGGCGGTCGGGCCCCCACCACTTGGTGCGCACGGGCGTGATGCGCTCGCTGCCCATCAGCGCGGCGGGGAACGTGGTGCGGTAGGCGACGCGGCCGGCAAAGCGCGGTTGTTCGGGGCCCAGCATGATCGCGCGCACGGTCGAATGCACGCCGTCGGCGGCGATCACCGCGTCGGCCTGTTCGCGCGTGCCGTCGGTGAAGGCGAGTGTTGCCCCCTGCGAGTTCTGCGCGAGGCCGCACAGCTTGCGGTTTAGCGCAACGACGCCGGCGGGCACCGCCGATTCGATCGCTGCGTGCAAATCCGCGCGGTGCAGGAAAAGGTAAGGCGCGCCGAAGCGGGCCTCGATGGCGGCGCCCAGCGGCAATTCGTTGGTGACGGCACCCGTGTCCCATTCGCGGCTCACGCCGGCCGGCGATTGAAAGGCGGTGGCGCGCAGCTTTTCTTCGAGGCCCAGGCCGCGCAGCACTTTCATCGCGTTCGGCGTCATCTGGATGCCGGCGCCCACGCGCGCGAAACGCGCCGCCTGCTCGAACACGCGCACCCGGTGACCGCTCTTCGCGAGGAGCGTCGCGGCGGCGAGCCCGCCGATGCCGGCGCCGATGACTGCGATGGATAGCGGATGAGTTGTCATAGGGCCGGTGATGCGAATGGGTTGGCTGCCGAATTCATTCGATGGCGATCTTCGCGGTCTCGATCACTTTGCGCCATTTCGGAATTTCCGCGCGGATATAGTTGCCGAACGCCTGCGGGGAGCCCGGCGCGATGTCGAGCGCGGGCAGCCGCTCGCGAAACTGCGGCTGATCGAGCACCGTGCCGATGTCCGCCGACAGGCGGGCGACGATCGCGCGCGGCGTCGCCGCGGGCGCGACGATGCCGAACCAGATCGCGGCTTCATAGCCGGGCACGCCGGCTTCCTGCATCGTCGGCAGGCCGGGCGCGTTCACCGAGCGCTTCGCGCCCGTTACCGCCAGGCCGCGCACTTTGCCGTCGCGTATGTAGTTGATGCCGCCGCCTTCGAACATGAAGTCGACGTGTCCCGCCATCACGTCCGTCATCGCCGGCGCCGAACCTTTGTACGGGACGTGCACGAGGTTTACGCCGGTCAGCGAGCGAAAGAGCTCCGCCGCGAGGTGGGTTGACGAGCCCGCACCGCCGGACGCGAACGTGAGCCCGCCAGCCCGTGTTTTCGCGAGCGCGATGAGTTCTTTCACGGAGTTCGCCGCGAGCGCCTGGTTGACGACGAGATACAGCGGCGTCGAAAAGCAGAACGTGACCGGCGCGAAATCCCGCACCGGATCGTAGGGCAGGCTTTTCTGCGCGCTCACATTGATGGCGAGGCTCGTCACGCTGCCGAAAAAAAGCGTGTAGCCGTCGGGCGCGGCTTTCGCCGCGAGCTGTGCGCCTATGATCTGGCTCGCGCCCGGGCGGTTGTCGACGATCACCGGCTGGCCGTACAACTCCGCGAGTCCGTTGCCCAGCGCGCGCGGGAAAATGTCGCCGAGTCCGCCCGGCGGATAGGGCGCGATGATGCGCACCGGTTTCGCCGGAAAATCGTGCGCAGGCTCCGGCGCTTGCGCGCATGTGCTGCAGGTTGCGAAGATGCACACGAATGCAGCGGCGACGCGCAGAAGGTCGGGCGGAACGCGCATGGAATTGATGGGGGTGCGGAAAAGGATCGAATTATAACCGCGGCGACAAACGCACACGGCGCGGCTTGCCCGCCGACGTGCTGCCTGACTATACTGCGCGACGCATCGTCACCGGAAATTTCTCGTGTTGAAATATTTACTGATTGCTTGCGCAGTATTCGCGTGCGCCGCGTGCTGGGGCCAGAACTATCCGGTGCGCCCGGTGCGCATCGTGGTTGGTTTCGGCGCGGGCGGTCCGGACACCACGGCGCGTATCGTCGCCGCGCAGCTGGCGGCGCAGACGGGCCAGCAGTTCGTCGTCGACAATCGTCCGGGTGCGAACGGCATCATAGGCGCGGACATCGTCGCGAAGGCCGCGCCCGACGGCTACACGCTGCTCGTAACCTCCGCCTCGTTCGCGGTGAACCCGGGCATTTACAAAAAACTTCCGTTCGATGCCGTCAAAGATTTCACGCCGGTCTCGCATCTGTGCTCGTCCGACGGGCACATTCTCGTCGTGTATCCCGGCGTGCCCGCGCAGACGGCAAAAGAACTCGTCGCGCTCGCGAAAAAACCCGACGCCAAAATTTCGTACGGCTCGCCGGGCATCGGCAACACGGTTCATCTGGCGAGCGCGTTGTTCAATGCGCGCGCGGGGACCAACATGGTGCACATTCCCTATAAAGGCGCGGGCGCGGCGATCGCCGCGTTGATGGCGGGCGAAGTGCAGGTCATGTTCGTGACGCCGACGCTCGGCCTGCCGCAGATCAAGGCCGGCAAGATCCGCGCGCTCGGTTACGACGCGCCGACTCGTGCATCCTTTTTGCCGGACGTGCCGACGCTCGCCGAAGCGGGCGTGCCGCCGACGCAGATCGATGCGAGCTGGCACGGCATGTTCGCGCCGGCGAAAATTCCGCGCGACGTGTTAATGAGACTCGAAAGCGAAGTGCGCGCGGCGCTGGCGAACCCGGCTGTGCGCGAGCGGTTCGTGAAGCTGGGATTGAATCCGGTCGGCGATTCGCCGGCGGAATTCACGCCGTTCGTCGCAACCGCGATCAAGCGCATGGGCGAGGCCGCGCGCATCGCGGGAATAGAACCCGAGTGATGAGTGATGAGTAATCGGCAATGGGAGTCTCACCCATCGCCCATCGCCCATCACCCATCGCTTATCAACCATCACTCATCACCATCGGAGAGAAACTCATGACGGGATTCATCAGGCGCGTGGTCACCGGCCATGACGAGAACGGCAAAGCGGTCGTGCTGTCCGACGAGCTGGCGCCGTCGGTAAAAACCAATCCGCTGCGGCCGGGCCACCGCTCGACCGATATCTGGAAAACCAGCGCGGCGCCGGTACCTATTTCGGCGGTCGAGCCGGACCCGACGCTGGGGCCGCGGCAAATCCATCCCGCGCCGCGCGGCACCATCATTCGCATCGCGGAGATCATGCCGGAGTCCGAAGAGTTGCGGAACCTCTCGCCGGAAGGCGCGCGCGCGGTGTTCGCGGCGATGGGC
Organism: uncultured Streptomyces sp.; assembly: GCA_964510405.1. GTDB lineage: Bacteria > Pseudomonadota > Gammaproteobacteria > Burkholderiales > SG8-41 > PALSA-1004. Next base: position 8,735 of record CAZEAX010000095.1, read on the forward strand.
AACGAAGCGGCTTCGACTTTCGGGCGCGGCGGACGCCACCCGATGATGCATCGCACGCAGACGGTCGACTACGCGGTGGTGCTCGAAGGCGAGCTCACGATGCTGCTGGACGACGAAGACGTGGTGCTGAAGGCGGGCGACGTCGTCATCCAGCGCGGCACCAATCACGCGTGGAGCAACCGCTCCGCCGAACCCGTGCGTATCCTGTACGTATTGATCGACGGCGAATTCGACGCGGAGCTCGCGGCGAAATTCAAATCCGGCGAGGGTCACTAGCCGCGCTCACCTCGAGCGCAATGGCGATGCCGCGCACGATGTCGTCCAGCGTCATCGTCGCGGCGGCGCGTTCGTTTTCACGCCAGGCCGGCACGTGCAGAAAGCCGCCGATCAGTTTCGCGCGCGTCGTCGCGGCGAAATGCATCAGCATGTAGAACACGTGATTGCACACGAACGTGCCCGCGCTGTTCGACAGTGCCGCCGGCAAATGCGCGGCGATCAGCGCGTTGTGGATCGCGCGAACCGGCAGCGTGGCAAAGTACGCCGCAGGAGCGTGGTCGACGATGGATGCATCGACGGGCCGCGCGCCGTCGTTGTCGGCGATGCGCGCGTCCTGCATATTGATCGCGGCGCGTTCGACGTTAAGTTCGGTGCGCTCGCCGGCTTCGCCCACGCATAACACGAGCGCGGGCTGCACGCGTTCGATTTCGCGTATGAGCGCAACACCCGAGCGCGCATACGAGGTCGGCAATTGCGCGGAGACTATATCGAGCGCGCCGATACGCGCGGGCATACGCGCAACCGCGGCGAAAGACGCATTGGTGCCGGCGCCGCCGAACGCTTCGAATCCGGTGACCAGTGCGCGCATCGCAAGCGCTGCCGAGCCTTAGACGCCGAGCAGTTCCACTTCGAAGACCAGCGTCGCATTCGGCGGGATTACGCCGCCCGCGCCGCGCGCGCCATAGCCCAGCGCGGGCGGGATGGTCAGCTTGCGCTTGCCGCCGACTTTCATCCCCGCCACCCCTTCGTCCCAGCCGGCGATGACCTGGCCCTGGCCGAGATGAAATTCGAACGGATCGTCGCGGTCTTTGCTTGAATCGAATTTGGTGCCGTTGGTGAGCCAGCCGGTGTAATGCACGGTGACGCGCTGGCCGCCGGCGGCTTCGGCGCCGGCGCCGACGGTGATTTCTTCATAGACGAGGCCGGACGCGGTCGTAACAGTGGACATGAATTTCCTTTCGCGATTGATAGGGGTGCAGACTGGCGAGCGTCGACGAATCCGCGTCGAAAGTCAATTGCTGCGGGGCCGGGCTAAAACAGCGCGTGTGGTGGATTGCCGCGGTCCGATGTCGCGGACAATTTTGCCCGGCACATTCGACAGCCGGCTATCTGTGGCGTTTGTGCGCCTTCATCTGCGCGCGGGCCAGGCTGCGCAGGCAGATCGCCAGTGCCTTGTCGCGCAGCGCCGCTTCGAACGACACGTTGAGCCGGGTACGCGCATAGGCGGCGCGCAGAGTTGAGTCGTTGAGTGCGTCGGACTCGAACGGCAGCCCGAGTTGATGCTGGGAGTTCAAATCCATGCGGCTCTCCATAGTCGGATGACCGGCGGTCGTCCCTGCTATGGCGACCCGCCCTTTGCACAAGCAACCCTGGCTCGAAGTGTGCAGCAGTTTCCCGGGGCGCTTTTGACTTAGGTCAAGATAATATTTGCACCAGCGCCCGCCGCATTGATCGTCGCCGCGCGGGTGCGCGCGATAAGTTAAGTATCCGGCGTAACTTATTGAAAGATATTGCTGCCGTACAATTGTTGGCGCCGGATGGGTTCGAGCCGGAATTCTATTCGACGGTCGCATCGCTGAGCGACAAGAGCAATGCATAAGCGCGCTTTTCCGCCGCGGAAATCTGCTTTACCGCATATTCGGCGGACAGCGCGCTCGAACGATCGGGGTAATCGATCGCCGCCAGCAGCCGTTTCGGCGGATGCGAGCGCGTGTAGCGTGCGCCTTTGCCTTTCATGTGCGCGGCGTAGCGCGCCGCGACGTCGACGGCGATGCCGGTGTAGATGTTGCCGTCGCGGCACTCGATCAGGTACAGATACCAGCGTTTGGCCGCCATCGAATGCGCTAGGCCGCGGCCACGCGCACGCGGTCGCGGCCGGCGTGCTTGGCGTGGTACAGCGCCTTGTCGGCGCGCGCGACGAGATGCTCGGGTGTTTCGCCGTCGGTGCAGGACGCCACGCCCAGGCTGATGGTGATCGGCAATACCGTATTGCGGACGCGGAAACTGCCCGTTGCGATGGTGGTGCGTATTTTTTCGGCGAGCACCTGTCCCTGCAATGCATCCGCGCCCTTGACCACGATCAGGAACTCTTCGCCGCCCCAGCGGCACACGATGTCGGATTCGCGCAGCGTACCTTTGATCGCCTGCGCGATTTGCCTGATGATGCTGTCCCCGGCGAGGTGGCCGAGCCGGTCGTTGACTTTCTTGAAATGGTCGATGTCGATCATGATCGCGACGAGCGGCGTTTTGGCGCGCCGCGCCTCGCTCATCGCCTGCGGCATCAGGAGATCGCAGGCCTGGCGGTTGGCGAGGCCCGTCAGCTTGTCCGTGGTCGCCATCAACTCGAGCTCGCCCTGGTAGCGGTTGATCGTGAGGCTTGTCGCGACGAGCACGATCAGGCTGATGACGAAGCAGATCGCGAGATTGAGATAGAGTGTCCGCCGGATGCCGGTCAGCGCTTCGTCTTCGATGCGCTCGACGAACAGGTACCACTTGAGTTCCGGCACCAGCCGCACGTTGAGCAGATGCAGGCGCCCGCCGCTCTGGTATTGATAGCTGCCGGCGCCTTCCCGCCGGATGCGCTCCGCGAGCTCGCCGAGTCCTTCGATGCTGCTGATCGTGGAGCCGGCGACGTAGGCGTTGTCGCCGAACAGCAGCGCGCCGCTTTGCTGGTCGAAAAAATTGATGCTGCCACCGTAGCGCTGCTGGTACTTATTGAGCAGCCCCCGGATCGTGTCCACCGCAATGCCCACGCCGGCGACACCCAGGTAGCGCCCGTCGTAACCGGACACCCGGAAATTGATGAAGGCCGTCAGCACGTCCTTGTTGGCGAGATCGGGATCGAAACTGATTTCGTAAGGTTCCTGCATGTTGCGCACGCGAAAGTACCACGCGTCGCGCGGCTCGTTTTCATGAACTTTCTTCAGCACGCCTTCGGTCTGGTAATAAATGCGCGTGCGCTCGGAGATGAAAAAGCTCGTGAGCGTGTTGTTGCGCTGCTTGATCTCGCGCAGGTAATTGGTGATTTTGGCGGCGTCCTGCTCGCCGCCCAGCACCCAGTCGCGCAGAAAGGTGTCGCTCGCCATCATCGACGCGATCAGCACGGGGCGCACGAGGTCCTTCTGGATCTCGGAATACAGGTTGTCGGACGTCAGCGGCAGTTCGTGCGCGACGATCGAGTCGCTGATCACGTTTTTCGAAACGTAATAGTTGACGAGGCTCGTCGCCGCGAAGCCGACCAGCAGCAGCGCGGCCAGCGTGGCGATGAGTTTGCGCTTGTCGTTCAGCAAGAATTCCTCTGCGGGCACCGGTGTCGCCGACGGGTCCGCGACGCGCCCCGAGATTACCGGACATCCGGCAATTTTACAAAATCAGACGGGCGGTCCGCGCGTGAACGCGGCCGCGACAGGGCACGTCGCCCGCGTCAGCCGCGGCCGACGAACGGCATCTTGGTCGCCATGATGGTGATGAACTGCACGTTCGTCGACAGCGGCAGGCTCGCCATGTGCACGACCGCGTTGGCGACTTCTTTGACGTCCATCATCGCTTCGACCGCGATTTCGCCGTTGGCCTGCTTGACGCCTTTCGACATGCGCGAGGCGAGCTCGGTCATCGCGTTGCCGACGTCGATCTGGCCGCATGCGATGTCGTACTTGCGGCCGTCGAGCGAAATGCACTTGGTCAAACCGGTGACCGCGTGCTTGGTGCACGTGTACGGCGCCGAATCCGGACGCGGCGCGTGCGCCGAGATCGAGCCGTTGTTGATGATGCGGCCGCCGCGCGGGTTCTGCTCCTTCATGATGCGGAAAGCGGCCTGCGCGCACAGAAACATGCCGGTCAGGTTGACGTCGACCACCGATTGCCATTTTTCGTACGTCAGGTCTTCGAACAGGATGCCCGGCGCGTTGGTGCCCGCGTTGTTGAAGAGCACATCGACGCTGCCGAATTTTTCCTTCGCTTTCGCGAACAGCGCGGTGACGTCCGCGGGTTTCGAGACGTCGGTCGGCACCGCGAGCGCCCGCGCGCCGGCACCCGACTCGTTCACCGCCTG
>CAZEAX010000096.1:0-13047 GCA_964510405.1 uncultured Streptomyces sp.
CAACGTCCTTACCGTTTATCAGGATCATTTTTTGGTCGTGGAGGTGCGACAACGCCCGGCTGACCGTTTCCAGTTTGAGTCCCAGATAGCTCCCGATTTCCGCCCTTGTCATCGGCAGTCTGAAGCGACTTGCCGAGTAACCGTGTGCAGCAAACCGCGCCGAGAGATTAAGCAGGAACATTGCCACGCGCTCCTGGGCGTTCATGACGCCAAGCAAAAGCATGATCCCTTGATCCCGCGCAAGCTCCGCCCCCAACACCCGATGAAAATGATGTTGCATTGCCGGGATGCGCCGACCGAGGTCTGTTAAGTCGGCATAGCGCATACCGCACACACGACTGGCTTCGAGCGCAACGGTATCGGATATATGTTTACCGATACCGATCGCATCCATTCCGACAAGTTCGCCGGTCATGCAGAATCCGGTGACTTGATTGCGCCCCTCTTGGTCGCCCAGGCTGGTTTTTAGAAATCCGCTGCTGATTACGTGTAACGAAGCAAGCGGCAAGCCGGCCTGATAAAGGAAGTTGCCCTGCGCTATCGGCTGCTGGTGAGTAACCAGGTCGTACACATTCCTCGATTCGCCTGCAGTCAAGTTGGCGGGCCATCCCCACTCGAGAAATGCGCAGTTCGGGCATTCGCTTTGAATCGGCGAGAGCGGCCTGATGGTATCAACCGCTCTCATGGGATCTCCCTGTTTTTTGCCGGTGGCGTGAGCCATGCGCACAGGCAATTTGGAATCGCCTGTCGGCAATCACGGTATGCCGATGAAATGGATTTGATCCACCATAGGCTTATGGACCTCACTTAGCAAGGCAATTCCGGACGGGCGCCAGTACACCCGATATATGACGACATAACAACGAACTATGAAGCGTGGAAAGTCGCGCGATTGTTCACCGAATGGTTTTTTGCACGCGGAAGCATGGAACATTGACTTTTATCAATTGAGATAGGGCAGGGCAAACGAAACTACTTCACATTGAATTATCGACAGTTGGGACAAGAATGCCATGAGCACCTTCAACCACGACCGGGAATCTATCGTCGATTTGCCCGTCTTTTACGCCAAAAGCCTGCTGAAGCTGCTCGAAAATGGAACACCTCAAACCGACGCGCCAGTTCACCTCCGGCCGGCGCTGGCCGCCGCGCAGCGCTGCCCGGACATAGCGCGATATTTTCTGGCGCAAAAATGTGCGCTCGTCGCGAGCAACGTAAGTCCCTTTGCGAGAAATTGACGTGCGGGAATGATGCGTCACGAAAGTCCCGGAGCCCCCGTCGGAAGATCGGCTTCTGGCCGCTAGCCGACAGTCGTCGCTAAGGACGAAAAGCACCTGTAACCCTGCTGCCGGGCAGCAGCAGCGTCGTTACTTCGCTTCCCCCGCGATATGCTCGGCCGCCAGCAATCCGAACACCGCGGCCTTGATCAGACCGCCGAGATAGTGCGCGCCGCCGCGGCCTTCGAGGCCGCCTGTACTGGAGCCCGCAGCGTAGAGTCCCGCGATCGGCTCGCCGGATTCGCGCAGCACGCGCGCATGCGCGTCGATTGCGATCCCGCCCATGGTCATAGTGATGCCGGCGCACAGCGGCACCGCATAAAACGGCGGCGTGCTGACTGGCATTGTCGGGATCGGCGCATTGCCGGGGATGGGCTTGCTGCTGCGGGTGGGATGAAGCTCGGCAAGCGTGCCAGCCGCATGGGCCTGGTTGTATTCGCTCACGGTCTGCTCGAGCCTGGCGGCGGGCACGCCGATAATTTTTGCCAGTGCGGCCAGCGTCGGCGCGGAATGCACGGTGCCGCCCGCTTCGACGAGCAACGGATTCGCCGGAATGCGCGCGTTCTTGCCCGGCCCCTGCCAAACCTGCTCGTCGAACACCGCGCACGCCGACAGCGGATCGTCGAGCCGCGCAATGGCGTTGGCGACGAATACGCCGCCCCTGCCCTCGTCGGCAAACCGTTCGCCCTTCGCGTTGATCACGATGCCGGCGACGCCGAGCTCGTCGCACTGCGGATACGGCCACACGAGGTCGTTGTGGAATGCATCGCGCGACAACAGGTGGCCGTAGAAATCCGTAAGCTCGCTGGTTGCAGCCCCCGCGGCGCGCGCCATGCGAAGTCCATCGCCGAAACCGTTGGCCGCGCCGCGCTGCATGAGCCTGGAGGCCTGTGCCGAGATGTTCTCCCGCAGAAGATCGAGGTTGCTCTGAAAGCCCCCGTCCGCGATCAGGACCGCGCGCGCGCCGAAAAGAACTGCAGATCCATCGCGCATCGCCGCGACGCCGGCGACGCGTCCATTTTTGACGATGAGACCGCTTGCGGCCGTGCCGCGAAAAACTTCGCCGCCCCGCTGTTTAATGTTCTTCTCAAGAAGTTGCATGGCGACATCCGCGCCGCGCCCTTTCCAGTCGAGCCCCGGCGTGAGCGGGCGCCGCGGCGCGAACACCCACTGCTGGTAGGCGATGTCGCCGACGCTCATGAATTCCACGCCTTCATCGCGCAGCCAGTCGACGACTTTTGCGGCGTTATCGGCGAACGCCTTGGCCAATGCGGGCTCCGCCTTGCCGCGGGTCGCCGTCTCGATCACTTCGAGCAGCGCGCCGGCCGGCTCCCGGATGTTGTGGAAAGCAATGTGCAGGATGCCGCCCGAATAGCGCGAGTTGCATGCATACTGTTCATCGGTGCCGCGCTCGAGCACTGCGACGCGCAGTCCCGCCTGGGCCGCGCGTCCCGCTGCGGTGAGTCCGGCGATTCCGCCGCCGATGACGACAACATCATATTCGGCGCTCATTGCGCAATATTCTCACGAGTCGGAATTTTCATGCGGGTATTAACGCGGGAACAAAGAAGCGGAGTATAGCTTTTTCGCTGCGGCACAGCCGCTGCGTCGAATCGAAAAGCCGGATTGACCGCACTATTACCCCGTTGTGTTGACGGGCCATTCGGAATTCCAGTGGGGCAAAGGGTGCGACGAAGTTCCGCAATAGTTCGTCGATCGCACTATCAAACCGGATGTCCGCTATCGCCGTCAGCTGACGCTAGCGGATAACCGCTTCGATCCCGATCGATTCGCAGATTACGAGAACGCCGGCCATGCGCGTCTTACCGCTGTCGCCTTACCAGTTGTTTTTGGCGTAGTTGCCACAATTCTTCCAGCGAAATACGGCCGTCATGGTCGGTATCGACTGCCGAAAACGTTTTTTCAATGAACGGAAATTTTCCCTTGATCTCATCCGGCGTCAGATAACCGTTGCCGTCGCGGTCCGCGGACTCGAATTGTTTCCTTACCTGCTTGGGAATCTGAACATCCGCGCCCCTCTCGGTCTCCGCCGCGCGTGGCGTCTCCTCGCTATCAGGCGTGCGGCCGTCCCCGGAAGCAGCCGGCGGCGGAGATGCTGCTGGCGCAGCGGAGACTGCGGCCTGCGGCTGCGTGACCGGTGCGGGCGGTGGAACTTGCGTCTGCGCGGTATTCTGCGGAAGCACGTCGCGTTCGCCCGCGCGGTGTTTGAAGTACATCAGCGCTGCGATCACCAGCACCGCCAACAATAGTCCGCGCCACCTCCAGTTCGCGCTCTTCCCGGCCGGCACCCCCGCGCTGGCCGCACGCCGCGTCGCCGGGATTTTTTGCGTTGACGCATCCTGTGCCGCAACCTTCACAGTCGGCGCCGCGGTGGAAACACGCTGAGCCGGCGGAGCGCTCGAGACGCGTTGCGCCGGCGGCGCGCTGGCGGATCCGCCGCGATTGAGCGCGGTCATCGGCATGCGACCGGTAAACTGGTCCCGCCACTCGCTTATGCTTTGCGGACGCAGGCTCTCTTCCAGAGCCAAACCCGACTCGACCGCTTTCAAGAAACGTTCGCCGTAGCGCGTGCGCGCGGTGGCCAGCCCCATAGACACGCTGTCGCCTTTCATTCGTTTCACCGCGTCGGGCGGACTCGTTCCGGTCGTCGCGCGGTAGAGCACTCCCGCCAGCGCGTAGATGTCTGACCACGGCCCCTGGTTGCCGTCGGCTGTGTACTGTTCGAGCGGCGCGTAGCCGGGCGACACGATCGCGGTGAGGCTTTTAGTCATACCGCCGGCGGCCTGTCGCGCCGAACCGAAGTCGAGCAATACCGGCGTGCCGTTCTTGCGAATAAAAATGTTGGGAGGCTTGATGTCGCGGTGCAGAAATCCGGCCTCATGCACCGCCTGCAATCCGTCGAGTATCGGCATCAGGAAGTTCTCGAGCATCGCCTCGTCCGGCGCAGGGAACCGCTTCAAATAATCGGCCAGCGAATCGCCGGCTTCATAATCCATCACCATATAACTGGTGCCGTTCGCTTCCAGAAAACGATTGACGCGCACGATGTTCGGATGGGAAAACCTGGCGAGGGTACGCGCCTCCTGAATGAAGCGGTCGAGGCCCCATTTGTAGTTGTATTCGTGTTCGGTATTGACCGGCACGACGCTGCCATCGACCGCGCGGAGCGCAATCTCTCCCGGCAGATATTCCTTGATCGCGACGTGCTTTTCCAGATGAGTGTCCCAACCGAGGTAGGTCATGCCGAATCCGCCGGCGCCGAGGACCGATTCGAGCCGGTACTCGAGCAGCATGGAGTTCAGCGGCAGCGCGTTGCGGTAGGTCGTATTTTGAGACACCGGGTCAGACACTGGATCATCCTCCCGCCAGTGATGGCGTACGCGGTTACCGTCCCTTATATCTGCCTTTTATTATGCCCAATTTCGCCGGCGCCGGCAGAAAAGTGTTGTCGATCAATCGTCAAAATTGAAATGTAACAGCCAGCGTCCGCCACCCGAAGCGGACATTCGCGAGCTTACTCGATCACTTATCTGCACCACTTGGGAAAGACGGTCGAACTGCAACCGCTGTAATCCTTCGCTGTTAGTGGTCGTATACTCCCTGTGCTTTGAATTACTTGGTTACAAATGAACTTACCCCCGGTGTCTGCGAAAGCCGGCACTCGCTCGTTAAGGGAACCGTATCACCATTAGAACCCCATATTTCTCAACCCATTGGAAGGGAGTCAGACATGATTAACGCCAAAGCAGTCATACTCGCCGTGACCTCCGCATTTGTCTTCGGTTCAGTTGGGGGTGTTTTCGCAGCTGACGCGGATTGGAAAAAGGATCATCCCCGCCGTGCAGAAGTCAATAAGCGTTTGAACAATCAGGACAAGCGCATCAATCAGGAACGCAAAAATGGAGAGATCAGCAAAGCCCAGGCGCAGAAACTGCACAAGGAAGATCGTCAGATTCGCGGTGAAGAGCGGGCGATGGCCTCACAAAACGGCGGCCACATCACCAAGCAGGAGCAAAAAACCTTGAATCAGCAGGAAAACGCGGTTAGCAGGCAAATCGGGAAATAGTCTCTCGTCAAACATTCATTGCAAAAGGCCCCTTTTCTTGAGGGGCTTTTTGTTCTGGTAAGCCCATGCACAACGCCTCCGCCCATCGAATCCGAATTGCGGTACTTGCTGCAACAGTTTGCGGCATTACCGCCTGCGCATCCCCCGGTCTGGAAGGGCACCCCCAACGGGTGGAACCCCGCAGCCGCGGAGATAACAACCAGTCGCAGTTACAACTGCTCAACCGGGTGACGTGGGGCGCAAGTCCTGCGTCCGCGCAGCAGATTGCCGGTGTCGGCAACGAGCGCTTCATCGAGCAACAACTGCACCCCGCCTCCGCCTCCCTGCCGGGCGAAATTCAACTCCAGATCGACGCGATGACAATCTCGCAGCGCCCGCTTGCGGATCTCGTGTTCGATCTCGAACAGCGGCGCAGGGAAAGCGATGCAATCGCCGATCCCGAGCAGAAGAAGGCCGCGCAGCAAGCCTACCAGCAGGAACTGAATCGCATTGCGCGCGAAGTCGCGAACCGGTCGCTGCTGCGCGCGCTGTATTCGAGCAACCAGCTGCAGGAGCAGATGACCTGGTTCTGGATGAATCACTTCAACGTCCACCAATACAAGAGTAACGTCCGTTTGCTGCTCGGCGACTACGAGGAGCGCGCGATTCGCGCCCATGCGCTCGGCCGCTTCCGCGACCTCCTGGCGGCCACGGCACATCATCCCGCGATGCTGCGCTACCTGGATAACGAACAGAACGCGGCGGGTCACATCAATGAAAACTATGCGCGGGAGTTAATGGAGTTGCATACATTGGGAGTCAATGGCGGCTATACCCAGCGCGATGTGCAGGAACTGGCGCGCATCCTGACCGGGGTTGGCGTCAACGTCGGCGCGAACGCGCCGAACGTACGCCCGCAACTGCAAAGCCAGTATGTGCGCAACGGACTGTTCGAATTCAATCCGAGCCGCCACGACTACGGCGACAAGATCTTTCTGGGCCAGGCGGTCAAGGGACGAGGCCTCGCCGAACTTGATGAAGCGATCGATCGTCTTGCGCGAAATCCCGCAACGGCCCGCTTCGTCAGCAGCAAGCTTGCCGTCTATTTCGTGGGGGACGATCCCCCGCCGTCGCTGGTCGAGCGCATGGCACGCACCTTTCAGACCACCGACGGCGACATTGCCGCGATTCTCCGCACAATGTTCGAGTCTTCCGAGTTCACGAATTCACTGGGCCGCAAATTCAAGGACCCGATGCACTACGTGGTTTCCGCGGTGCGGCTTGCTTACGACGACAAAGCTGTTTTGAATACGGGGCCGATGATTAACTGGCTTAACCGCATGGGCGAGCCTTTGTACGGGCGCGCGACACCGGATGGCTACCCGATGAACGAAGCCGCCTGGTCCAGTCCCGGACAGATGGCCACGCGGTTCGAAATCGCCAGAGCGATCGGCTACGGCAGCGCGGGCTTGTTCAAGACGGACGGTCCCACGCCTGTCGAACGTGCCGCATTCCCGCAGCTCGCCAACGCGCTCTACTACGGATCGCTGCAGAAAGAACTCGGCCCGGCAACACGTCAGGCGCTCGAACAAGCCGGCTCGCCGCAGGAATGGAACATGTATCTATTGTCGTCCCCGGAATTCATGCATCGTTGACACGCAAGCGAGGTCGCATCTTGAAACGTCGAGATTTACTCAAATGCCTGGCAGTCGCACCATTCCTGTCGACGGCAACGCGCCTTTACGCCGCGCCATCGACCAACGCCAAACTGTTAGTCGTCTTCATGCGCGGCGGTTACGATGCGGCCAATCTGCTGGTGCCGATCTCGAGTGATTTCTACTATCAGGTGCGGCCCAACATCGCGGTGCCCAAACCGGGCCCCGCTCCAAATGCTGCGTTGCCGCTCGACGCCGACTGGGGACTGCATCCGTCATTGCGCGACAGCCTCCTTCCGCTGTATCAGAAAGGCCAGGCCGCATTCATCCCGTTCGCCGGGACCGATGATCTCACGCGCAGCCACTTCGAGACCCAGGACAGCATCGAGCTTGGGCAATCGCTCAACGGCAGCCGCAACTACGGATCCGGATTTCTCAACCGGCTCGTCGGCGTTCTGTCCGGCACGCGTGGAATTGCGTTCACCGATCAACTGCCGATCGTCCTGCGCGGAGACGCGCAGATTCCGAATATGGCGTTGAGGTCGCTTGGCAAGCCCGGGGTCGATGCGCGTCAAAGCGCCAATATCGCCGCGATGTACCAAAACACGCCGCTCGGCGCGCAGGTCAGTGAAGGTTTCCAGGTGCGCAATGAAGTCATGCAGGAAATGTCGGCCGAAATGGAAGCGGCGAGCCGCAATGCCATAACCACCAAAGGATTCGAACTCGAAGCGCGACGCATCGCGAAGGTCATGAAGGATCAGTTCAACGTCGGTTTCGTGGACGTGGGTGGTTGGGACACGCACGTCGGAGAAGGCGGCGCGAGCGGTTACCTCGCCGGGCGTTTGGAGGAGCTTGGTCGCGGCCTGGCCGGATTCGCCGACGAGATAGGCACAGCGTGGCGGGATACGGTCGTGGTCGTCATCAGCGAATTCGGGCGCACCTTCCGCGAAAACGGCAACCGCGGCACCGACCACGGCCACGGCAGCGTGTACTGGGTGCTCGGCGGCGGCATTCACGGCGGTCGCGTTGCGGGAGACCAGGTCCAGGTCGAGCAAAGAACCTTGTTTCAGAATCGGGACTACCCCGTCCTCAATGAATACCGCGCCGTATTTGGCGGGTTGTTTACGCAAATGTACGGCCTCAACGCCTCCCGGCTTGACCGGATATTTACCGGCGTTCCGGCCAAACATCTGAACCTCGTTTGAAGCGCGCGCATTCCCACAATATTACTTCTGCGGCAGCAGGTCCTTCAGATCGTCGAGCGTTGCGCCCGCCGGCGGACCGGCATTCGTGCGATCTTGCCGGATGGAAGATACAGATCGATTTTGCGCGGTGGATTGTGATCCGCCCGAATCGATTTGCGCCGCACCTTGAGCAGACTGAAGCAGGTTGCCTTGCCGGGTATCGTATCGATAAGTAACCTGGATCATCACTCGACTTTTTACCGGTTTTCCCTGTTTCTTTGCAGGGGAAAACTTGACCGACCGAAATGTCTTTAACGTAGTCTCCTCGAATAAACCCGCAGGCGCGGCTTTGACTACTGACGCGTTATTTACAACGCCACTTTCATCGATCAAAAGCAGCACCGACACCTGCCCATCTATTCTTTTCGCTGCCGCAGCATCGGGATAATCGAGCCTGACTTCCTTTAGCGGGCGTGGATAGACTTCGAGTTCTCCGGCCGGATAGTAGAATTGATCATGAACAGCCTGGGATCCATCCTTAGCCGATGGCGCCATGCTGATCGACGACGATATATTGATCGGCGGAGCATTTTGATCTTGCGGGCCGCCCGGCCGGAACGTCAGTCTGGTAACTCGAAATTTTTTGAAAAGCTCGTAGTCTTCCGGCACCGGCAACGGTACGGCTTTCTGTATCGCCCGCAGCACGGACGCCTCATACCCTGCGTGTCCCGTGCCGCCGATTTTTTGAATACCCAGTATGGTCCCGTCGGGAAGCAACGTCACGTCATATACGACTTCGGTATCGGCGGGGGTGCCGGGCGGCAGCACGATAAATCGTATAATCTTTGCCCGAATCTGTGTTGCATAATTCGATACGATACGGCTCTTCGAGTTCTCGTCGATTTGTGTTTCATTGCTCTCGTTCGCGGCGACGGTACGGGTGCCCTCATCGGGCAACACTGTCTGGCTGACAGTTTTAGTTGCATCCGGGGCGCCAGCATAGCCAGACGGCGACTTCTGAATCTGCACTTCCGGCAAAAACACTTTCTCCCCGCTTGTCGAACCATCCGTTACGAATGTCAATTCGAATATCGGCTTGAAACTCTCCCCTGGCTTTGGTAGAGGTAACGGGGACGCATCTATAACCGCCCTTTCTATCGAACGTTTCAAAGCATCTCCACCGTCACATTTCGTGACCCTGGCATTCTTGACGGTGCCATTAGAGTCCTGAACTACCGAAACGGTGCAATTTAGACCGGCAGGGGTGTTGATTGGCGTAACCCAGTAATGCAAAACCTTTTCCTTAACTTCGGAAATATAACCGGATTCCGTACTTCCGAATTTATATGAAAGGCGATAATCATTTCGCGCAAATGAATCTGTCACCTTACTATCGCGGGACGAAGAAGGGCGGTAACTGTTCGTCGCTGAAGACGCTGCCGGGTCACCGCCACTCACCACTGGCTGGATCTCGGGCTGCTTCGGATTACGCAGTTCCGCAATTGCGTGTTGACGCGCCTCCGCCGCCTCCCTCTTCAGGTCCTGCTCCCGTTTGACTTCGACGTTTAACTGCCCCGTCAATGTTCGATATGTCTCGAGGTCGGAGGTGTCGTTAAAAATCAAACGATCACCTTGATACGCAATCGACCCGAGGCGGCTCTCCGCAAGCGCCAGGATGCGACGCATTAAATCAAGTAAATTGCGCTGGTTTTCACCCGCCCTCAAGTGCAAATCGTATACGTCCGCCATCCCTTTCTCGAATTCGCTCATGAATCCCTGGCGGAACTTCTCGGGGGCAGGAATCTCCAGTATCTGCCGGCGCATTGCATCAGTCACTTCAGTTACCGATTTCAAATGCCCGTCAAGCCTCTCTCCGATTGCGGCGATTTTCCGCTGCCCTTCCTCGATTCCTGCTTTCGTCACCAGGTTTGCTGGCGCCAGCACTGCTGCGATGCCGATCTCCTTGATGGCACTTTCAAAGCTGCGGTTGAGATCGGACATACGTTTTCCATAGTCGATCATGACCCCGACATAGGTGTCGGGTATTGAATTGCCTGCCGCAGATTTTCCTTCATGAGCGGCGCCGGATTGCCCGCGTTCGAGCCTGCTTTTGCTGTCTCCCGATTCAATTTGATCGGCCAGGCGATTTGCTGCTCGTCTGGTCTGCCTGCTGGTTACTTCCATGCCCAGCTTGACAAACATTTCCCTGCTTTCACCCGCCGCGAGAGTTGAAGCCATTTGCCAGGCGCGCGCTGCTGCCGTTATTGCAAACGCATCCAGCTCTTTTAATTCCGTCGATGTGAATTGAGTTTTGTCGAAAGATACGGGTCGGCCTGCGGCCGCATCTTTCAGCATGCCTCCAGTCATCTTTCGACCGACCGCGGTACGATAGAAACGCGTTACCTCGATCGCGTGTTGCTGCGTAATGTATTTCAAATAAATAGGGGCGGCCTTCTCCACGATCTCGTCCGCCGTAATATCATCGGCAAAGCCGGCCAGGAACCTGGCCTGCACGGGATCTTTTTCCTCCGCAATGCGATTTTTAAATCCTGCAATGGCAAGCTCCGCGAATACGGTAGCCTTCAATAGCTGCTGAATGGCTTGCAAATGTGCGGAATTCGGGACCTGACTTTGCTGAGCATGCACGGACGCCGCCAGCAATATGCCTAGAGCGATAGCACAATTACGCAATGGAAGCATTGCCCGTCCCCCTGAAGATTTCTTCGCAAATCCACCTGCATGGCAGCGCCCGACCTCAATCAACCGGCGGACCGCGCGATCAAGTCGATCACCGCCAAGCAGTTAACGCGTCCGCACTGCAAGCCGCGCAAGTTCGTGGCGCGCCGCCGCGTAAATCGGACTGTAGAGCACCCCTTTTTCCATTACGCGCTTAAAAAACACTCCGGCCTTGGTATTGTCGGCCGAAAGCAGGCTGTACTGCCCCGCGTAGAAGTACGCCTCGGCCAGAGTAATTTCGAGTCGATCCCCGATTTCCTTATGTGCGCTTCGGAGAACATCGTCGATCGTCGTCGCGCTCCGAAGCAATCCCAAAGCGGGTGCGGGCCACTCGTCTTCAACCTTGTTCGCAGCGCTGACGGAAGTCCAATCCGCTGCACGTCGCGAGTTGCGCAGCGCAATAGTCCGCCAGATTTCCCCTCGTACGCGGTCGCCGGTTTCGGCGGATTTCTTCACCGACAACGAGAAATCGTCGACGGCGTCGTCGATGCGATTGAGGTAATAATTGGCCAACCCCCTGCGGAAAAAAGTATCGGCGTCGTCAAGACCAAGCGCAATGGCGCGTGAAAAATCGGCGGCGCTTCTGCCGAAATCGCCGGCGATAAAATACACTGCGCCGCGACACCGTAACGCCGCGGGCGCATCGGGCCGTCCTCTCACCGCGTCCTGCGCGTTGACCAACCCTTCTGCTTCGCGCCCTAAATAGGCAAGCGCGAGCCCGCGCTCGCACAGGGTGCTGCTCGCGTCGCGCCCGGACAGTCTTTCGCCTCCGATCGCTTTGCCCGTCGTCTCTACAGTACGTTCCAATCGCTCTTTTACAGCCTGATTGAATGGAACGATCGGGGTTCGTGAAACCGCGGACATCTTCAAATCGCCAGGTGAAATGACAAACGCCCCGCGCAGCATTTCCCCGGACTGTCGCAGATCGTCAAGAAATGCCGCCATTTCGCCCGGTTGGACCCTATCGGCATCAGTTCGAAAATCCAGGCGGGCTTTTGCAACGCGGCCTGAAAATGAAACGGTCGCATTCAAATAAAACGCTGCGTCTTGCAGCGTCCGTTCCACAGGACGGCGACGGGCGTCGTACGCTTCCGGCAAGGTAATTTCCAGTTCATAGCGATACGACTGATGATAACTTGGCATCGCAAGCGGATAGCGACGCTTCGCACTATCAGGTACAAAAAACAGATCGACAAAATTCGCAGCCTGGTATCGTGCGATTCGGTCCGGACCGGTAACGTCAAAAAACTTCGCGATGCGGTAATCAAGCTCGATAGTCAATTTGTTTTCCGCGCGGTCATCGGAAATTCTTGGATCGCCGATCAATTCTGCGCCCGAATAGCGCCGATCGAGATTGCCCTCATAGGCCTTGCGAAGCTGTGCGGTAGTCAAGCGCGCAATGTTGCCGCGTGCAGCCTCGGCATTTATGCCGCCATATTGAAGCCTGACGTTCATCTTTGCAGGCTCGTCAATCTGGTCCACGGTAACGCGCTCAGTCCTTGAATTCGTGATGAGCCCATCACCTGACGGCACCGCTACTTGTGTCAATGCGGCAGTACCAGGGGAAACTACGAGCACCTCCGAGCCCTGATGAACCTGCCCCAGGGTTTCCAGGCGGCTGCCCTGGCCGAGAAGCGTCGGATCGAGGAAATATACCTGTTCCCGCACCATGACACGAACGATCGCGTGATCGAACATCGATGGACTTGGCAACATCGCGTCCAGACCCCTGCGATACTGGGTGGAAACCAGGACTGGAGATGCCTCAATACCCAACTGCTTCAACATCAGCACCAGCAACAACGATTTGTCCTTACAGTCGCCATAGCGTCGCGCCAGCACCTGGTCGGGGGGGAATGGTTTGTGAGAATTTTCGCCTAATGCA
This sequence comes from uncultured Streptomyces sp., assembly GCA_964510405.1. Classification (GTDB taxonomy): domain Bacteria; phylum Pseudomonadota; class Gammaproteobacteria; order Burkholderiales; family SG8-41; genus PALSA-1004. The sequence goes on from CAZEAX010000096.1 coordinate 12,804, forward strand.
ATCGATAAATAGCGTATTTCGTTCTGCACAAACTCAAGCGCGCCGATGACTTTGTCGGATTGACTTTTCAAGTTGCGAAGCTTTTCGACTGCCGTGCGAAGAGTTGCCGCGGGTGCGTTCGTCTCGAAAAGCCCGTTTGCCCACCGGGAAACTTCGCGCCAGGTATTGAATTCGGAGAATTGAATCCATCGCAACGTCTGGACATCGACAGGCACATAGGATTCCAGATCAATGGGCTGAAGAT
>CAZEAX010000097.1:0-13017 GCA_964510405.1 uncultured Streptomyces sp.
TTGGGAAACATCTCGACGTTTTGCATCGACACCGTAAGGCTGGATCCGGTGGAGACTTCGGCCTGGATTTTTTTGGTGGCGAGATAATATTCGTGATTGCCGGCCGCACCGGCAACGGAGTCGAGCGCCTCGACCAGCGGCACACCGGCCGCGAACATTGTCGCCAGCGTGCGGGTCCAGCGCGCGACCGTGGCTTTGCGCACCATGTCGCCGAAAACCGGTGCGCGCAACGCGATTTTATCCATGAAAATCTGCACGGATTTGGAGCGTGCCCACGCGTACATGAATCCCCACACGCCGCCGATAACGACGCCGAAAATCAGGTACCAGAATTTGACGAAGAATTCCGATATCGCCATGACGACGAGCGTCGGGCCCGGCAGATCGGCGCCGAAACTCGCGAACACCTGCTTGAACGCCGGAATCACGAATATCATGATCACGGCCGTGATGACGAATGCCACCACGATAATCGCCACGGGGTAAAACAATGCGGCCTTGATCTTGCCCTTGATCGCCTGCACTTTTTCCTTGTATGTCGCCAGCCGGTCAAGCAGGCTGTCGAGAATACCGGCCTGCTCGCCCGCGCCGACCAGATTGCAAAACAGGGCGTCGAAGTACAAAGGGTGTTTTTCAAACGCCGACTTCAAGTTCGATCCGGTTTCGACTTCGGTCTTGATGTCCATCAGCAGTTTTTGCACGGCCGGGTTGCTGTGGCCCTTGCCGACGATATCGAACGCCTGCAGGAGCGGCACCCCGGATTTCATCATGGTTGCGAGCTGGCGCGTGAACAAAGTGATGTCTTTGTCGGTAATGCTGCCGCCGCTGCGAACCGATTGTTTCTTGACCTTGAGAACCTTGATGCCCTGCCGGCGCAGCATCGCATTGACGACCGCCTCGCCGCCGGCTTTCATCTCGCCGCGCAGCGTCTTGCCAGCCTTGTCGGTGCCGGTCCAGGAAAAAGTGAATTCCTTGACGTCCTTCTTGGTGGCAGTCGCGGCTGTGGTCGCCATTAATTTTCTCCCATAAATCCAATCTAACCAATCGGTTAGATTCCAAACTCAATCTTGCACAATCATGCCCGTGTGCGTCTGCTTTGTAAAGGCACTTTGGCCCGCGTCAGGCACCCGCCGGCGCTGTCGTAGCGGCCTCGGTGGAAGGTGCCAGCCGCACGGCTTTTACGACGCGGTCCTGCGTCTGCATGACGTCCATGCGGTGGCCGGCGATTCGCGCGCTGGTGCCGGGTTCGGGAATGTCGCGGAAGTGTTCGAGGATCAGGCCGTTGAGCGTTTTCGGGCCGTCGAGCGGAAAGTGATAGCCGAGCTTGCGGTTCAATTCACGCAGCAGGCTGCCGCCTTCGACGACGTACGAGCCGTCGTCCTGGCGATGAAAGTGCGCGGGCTGCAGCGGCGAATGGGTGGCAAACTCGCCGATCAGTTCCTCGACGATGTCTTCGAGCGTCAGCAGGCCCATGAGTTCGCCGTATTCGTCGACGACGAAGCACAGACGGTCCTGGTGTTCCTGGAATTGCTGCAGTTGCGTGAAAAGTGGCGTGCCCGACGGGATGAAGTAAGGCTCGCGCATGATTTCACGCAAGCGCGCGGCATTGATCTCGTTGTCCGCGCTGATCGCAAGCACTTTGCGCAGCAGGATGATACCGATGATGTTGTCGGGCTGGCCCTGGTACAGCGGCAACCGGCGGTGATAGGCCGTGGCGATCTGCTGGCGCAGCGTTTCGGTGGGCGCGTCGATGTCGATGGCCTCGATCTGGTTGCGCGGCGTCATCACATCGTCGACGGTGATGCTTTCAAGGTCGAACAGGTTGAGCAGGATGCTTTGATGCTTTTTCGGAATGTAGTTGCCGGCTTCGAGCACCAGTGTCCGCAATTCGTCGGGTGTCATCTTGTTGTCCGCGGCGTTCGTTGTTTTAAGCCGGAACACCCACAAGAGGGTTTGCACGAAGAGGTTGACGAACCAGACGACGGGATAGAGCGCTTTCAACATCGGTTTCAACACGAACGCGACGGGCAGCGCGATTTTTTCCGCGTAAGCGGCGCCGATCACTTTGGGCGTGATCTCCGACACGATCAGCAGCGCAAACGTGACGACGACCGCGCTGAGAGCTGGGACCCACCGGTGATCGCCCCATAGCGTGTGCGCGATCAGCGTGGCGAGCGTCGCGGCGCCGGCGGCGACCAGCGTGTTGCCCAGCAGGATGACGCCGAGCAGCTTGTCGGTCTCGCGCAGGAGGCTCGCGGTCAACTTGGCGCCGCGGCTGCCGAGGCGCACCAATGCTTTCAACCGGTAGCGGTTCAGCGCCATCATGCTGGTCTCGGCCAGCGAGAAGAACGCGGACAAGAGGAGCAATACGCCGAGCGCAATCAACTGCGCGGAGATGGGGATGTTGTCCATGAAGTCTGGATTCGGCTTTCAGGATCGAGGGTCGAGCCAAACCGGTTGGCGCGGTTTCGCCGTCCTGTGATCTGCGACCCCGCTTGTCAGGCCCTGCCCAGCACGACTTCGAGCACGAACTTGCTGCCGACGTAGGCGAGCACCAGCATCAGGAATCCGGCGAGCGTCCAGCGCACGGCGATGCGGCCGCGCCAGCCGTAGCGCCGCCGGCCGCCGAGCAGCGCGGCGAAAATGAGCCACGACAGGATGCCGAACACGGTCTTGTGATTGAAGCGCAGCGCCTTGCCGAACAATTCTTCGGAAAACACAATGCCGCTCACGAGCGTCAGCGTCAGTAGTACGAACCCCGCGGTGATGATGCGAAACAGCAGCGTTTCCATCGTCAGCAACGGCGGCAGCTTGTGCAGGCCGAACGGCAGGTCGCCGCCGTGCAGGCGCCGCTCGAGCAGCGCCATCAACAGCACGTGCAGCGACGCGATGGTGAAGAAACTGTACGCGAGCAGCGCGATCACGAGATGCGCCTTGAACACCACGAGCTCGGTATTGGGCAGCGCGCGGGGTAACGGGAAAAGTGCCGGCAGCAATACGCATATTGCCGCCACCGGCATGACCATCGCTTGCAGGCCTTCGACTTTGTAGACGAGGTTGCCCAGCCAGTAAATTGCAACCGTGAGCCAGACGATGGCCGAAATCGCGTTGCCGATGCCCAGATGCATGCCCGCATCCGCGAACACCGATTGGTAGAGCAGCGCCGCGTGCAACGATGTCGGGACCAGCACCAGCACATTCTCGACGGCGCGCGTGTCGCCGACGGGGCCAGTCGGCACGGCGGCGGGCAGCCAGTGCACCCGCCAGTAATACGCGGCGAGCGCCGCGTACATCAGCGAAGTGATCGGATAGAATATCGAGTTCAGCATGGGCTCAGCCGGCAAGTTTACACCAGTCAATCCCGGCCTTTCGTCCGTGCGCTTAAAGGTGCATTTCAATGTTTGAAAGTCTGACCGGCCGGCTGTCGCAGGTGATGAAAACGCTGCGCGGCGAAGCGCGGCTCACGGAAACCAACATCCAGGACGCGCTGCGCGAAGTGCGCATGGCGTTGCTCGAGGCAGACGTGGCGCTGCCGGTCGTCAAGGATTTCGTCGCGCATGTGCGCGAGCGCGCGCTTGGCCAGGAGGTGATGGGCAGCCTGACGCCGGGGCAGGCGCTCGTCGGCGTCGTGCATCGCGAACTCGTGGCATTGATGGGAGAGGCCGCCGCGCCGCTCGATCTGGCCACCACGCCGCCCGCGGTGATCCTGATGGCCGGCTTGCAGGGTTCCGGCAAGACCACGACGAGCGGCAAACTCGCGAAGCTCTTGCGCGAGCAGATGAAAAAGAAAGTGCTGGTCGCGAGCTGCGACGTGTACCGGCCGGCCGCGATCGAGCAATTGAAGACACTGGCCGCGCAGGTCGAAGTCGATTTCTTTCCCTCGGCCATTGGCGAACAACCCGTCGCGATCGCACTGGCGGCGCTCGATTTCGCGCGCAAACATTATCACGATGTGCTGATCGTCGACACCGCGGGGCGGCTCGCCATCGACGACGCGATGATGCGCGAAATTCGCGATCTGCATGCCGTGCTGCAGCCGATAGAAACCCTGTTCGTGGTCGATTCGATGCAGGGCCAGGACGCGGTAAACGTCGCCAAGGCGTTCGCCGATGCGCTGCCGCTGAGCGGCGTGGTGCTGACCAAGCTCGACGGCGACGCCCGCGGCGGCGCCGCGTTGTCGGTCCGCCAGGTAACGGGCAAGCCGATCAAGTTCGCGGGCGTGGGCGAAAAGTTGACGGGATTCGAAGTTTTCCATCCCGACCGCATGGCGTCGCGCATTCTCGGCATGGGCGACGTGCTGTCGCTGATCGAAGATGCGCAGCGCACCGTCGACCGCGACGAAGCCGAACGGTTCGCGAAGAAGCTGAAGTCCGGCAAAGGTTTCGATCTCGAGGATTTCAAGCAGCAGATCGGCCAGATGAAAAAAATGGGCGGCGTCACGGCAATGCTCGACAAGCTGCCGGGGCAGCTCGCACAGGCCGCCGGCAAGGCGCAAATGGATGATCGCCAGATCCGCCGCATCGAAGGGATCATCAACTCGATGACGCCGCAGGAACGTGCGAAGCCCGAACTCCTGAAAGCGTCGCGCAAACGCCGCATCGCCGCCGGCGCGGGCGTAAGCGTGCAGGAAGTAAATCGTCTGCTTGCGCAATTCGAACAGACTCAGAAAATGATGAAGATGATGGCCAAAGGCGGCATGGCCAAGATGATGCGGTCGATGAAGGGCATGTTGCCCGGCGGCATGCGCTGAGTCCGGCGTACGGCAAGGGCCGTATGGCCGTCCAACTCTTCCCTTGTCGATCAATGCGTTAGGTTTTGAGGTCGACTGATGACCGTCGGCCCAAAATGCATTTGGCTGGACCCGGTTCTTACCTTGCGCTAAACGCAAAAACTAGCGTAAAATCACGCCCTTTCCGCATTTTCAGGGTCGGATTTACCATGGTCGTTATCAGGCTGGCACGAGGCGGCGCCAAAAAGCGTCCGTTTTTTAATCTGGTGGTCGCGGATTCGAAGCGCGCGCGCGATGGCCGCTTCATCGAGCGCATAGGTTTTTACAATCCCAAAGCGCCGGAAGGCCAGGAAACGTTTCGCTACCAGGCGGAGCGCCTTACCTACTGGCAGAGCAAGGGTGCGCAGATCAGCGACACCGCCGCACGCCTCGTGAAACAGTTCGGCGCGAAGCCCGCGGCCTGAACGCATGGTGGTGATGGGGCGGGTGACCGCCCCGTTTGGAATCAAGGGCTGGTTCAAGGTTTATACGCTTACCGCGCAGCCGGACAATTTGTGCGATTACCCGGTGTGGTGGTTGCAGCGGGATGGCGAGTGGCGCGAAATGAAGGTGGTCGCGGCCAAGGTTCAGGGCAGCACGCTGGTGGCGCAGTTGGCCGGCATTGAAAGTCGGGAAGCTGCCGCGGCGTTGAGAGGCTCTGAAATCGGCGTGCCGCGCGAACAACTGCCGGATGCCGCGAGCGACGAGTTTTACTGGGCCGATTTAATCGGCTTGCGAGTGGTGAATACGGAGCAGCACGAATTGGGACGAGTGGTCCGGATCGTGCAAACCGGCGCGAACGACGTGCTGGTGGTGGCGGATAAGGATGGCGGCAAACGCGGCGCTGCGCGGGAGATACTGATACCGTTTATCGCCGATGCGATCAAGCAAGTGGATATCGCGGCGGGTTTGATTGCCGTGGACTGGGGCCGGGATTACTGATGCTTCAGTTTGACGTGGTGACGATATTCCCGGCGATGTTCGATGCGGTCGCCGAAGCCGGGGTGATCGGGCGGGCGCGGGAAAAAGGGATTTATCAGCTGGTCGCGTGGAATCCGCGCGATTTTGCGCAGAATGCGTATCGCACGGTCGACGACCGGCCGTACGGGGGCGGGCCCGGGATGGTGATGATGGCCGAGCCGGTCGGACGCGCGCTGGCAGCGGCAAGGCAGCGGCAGAAAAGCGCGGGCGTGCAGCAACCGCGCGTGATTCACCTGACACCGCAGGGGCGGTTGTTGAATCACCGGCTGGTGATGGAGTTGGCGGGGCAGCAGGGACTGGTTTTACTGGCAGGGCGTTATGAAGGCGTCGACGAACGCGTGACGCGCGGGATCGACGATGAAATCTCGATCGGAGATTACGTGCTGTCGGGCGGCGAACTGGCGGCGATGGTGCTGATCGATTGCATCGTGCGCCAGTTGCCGGGGGTGTTGGGGGACGCGGAATCGGCGACCCAGGACTCGTTTGTGAACGGATTGCTGGATTGCCCGCATTACACGCGGCCGGAAAGTTACGAAGGACAGAAGGTGCCGCCGGTGTTGTTGTCGGGCAATCATGCCGACATCGGCCGCTGGCGGTTGAAGCAGGCTTTGGGCAGGACGTGGCAGCGCAGGCCGGACTTGCTGGAGCAGCGGGTGTTGTCGGACGACGAGCGCAGGCTGCTCGAAGAATTTAAACAGGAAATGAGCAAGCAGGAATTGAGCGGAGCATGACAATGGACCTTATACAGAAACTCGAAAGCGAAGAAATCACCCGTCTCGGCAAGAAAATTCCGGACTTCAAGCCCGGCGACACCGTGGTGGTGAACGTCAACGTGGTCGAAGGCGACCGCAAGCGCGTGCAGGCCTACGAAGGCGTGGTGATCGCCAAGAAGAGCCGCGGGCTCAATTCGGCTTTTATCGTGCGCAAGATCTCGTCGGGCGAAGGCGTCGAGCGGACGTTCCAGATGTACTCGCCGCTGATCGCGTCGATCGAAGTCAAGCGCAAGGGCGACGTGAGCCGCGCGAAGCTCTACTATCTGCGCGAACTTTCGGGCAAGGCCGCCCGCATCAAGGAGCGCCTCGAAGTGCGCGCCGAAGATATTCTGCCGCCGGTCGAAGCCGAGCAACCCAAGGCCGACGCCAAGCCGTAGCTCCGGCAGGTATGCGGTGCGGAAAAGGCGGCGCGAGCCGCCTTTTTTATTGCGCGCCTCCCTCCGGACATGCTGCGAGATTTTAAAATGTCGTTGTAGTCGGTCGCGGTCCGTTTACACGGTCACATCCCCGCAAGCGGGGCCCCTGCTCCGCGTTTCGCCGATTCCTGTTCCGCGCTCCAACGAGCCATTTGGGTCCTAGCGAGCTCTCCCCCTACAATAGACCCATGCGCTCCGTTGTTTTGCTGGTTATGCTGCTGTCGTTAAGCGTCCATGCCCAGGGCGTGCCCGACCCGTTCGAGATCACGCAGCGGTTCGCCGACGTCGCCGCGCCGGAACTGGCGCTCGCCCGCGTCGAGCAACTGCAGCCGGCGGCCCCGGCCGCGGCACGCTGGGCCGACTGGGAGCAGTTGCGCTGCACATTATTGGCGCGGCTCGCGCGTCATCAGGAACTCACCAAACGCGTCGCCGCGTTGCCGCCCGGTGCGCCCGACAATGTTGTGCGAACTTGCCTGCTGCAAGGCGCTCGCGCGGCGCTCGCGAATTCGCAAGCCGTCACCGCGCGCCACTTCCTGGCGCGCCTGATGTGGCGCCACGAGTTGCCCGCCGACGAGATGCGCCAAGCGCGTCTGCTTGTGATTGAAACCTATCTGGCCGAAGACCAGGCGCAGGACGCGTACGCGCTGATGCTGCGCTACCAGCTCGATTACAAACCGGTCGATCGCGACACCGCGGCGCGGTTTGTCGATGCGTTGCTCGCGGTCGGCATGGAGAAGGAGGCCGTCAACTGGTTCTCCCAGCTCGACGACGCGAGCCCGCTCAAATTGTTGCTGCGGCTGAAAACCAACCTGATGACGCCAGACGCGGTGGTTGCGCAGGCGCGCGCCGCGCTGGCCAAAAACAACAACGTTGCTTACTGGCTCGTGCTGCAGCACGCGGCAGTCCAGCAAAAAGACGGCTTGCTGCTGTCCGAAGTACTCGAGAACCTGCTGCAGCTCGCCGGCGACAAACCAGCGGAGCGTGTCATGGCGCTCGCGGCCGAGCTCTGGAAGGCGTATGCCGCGGCGGCGCAGGACGTCGCGAACCAGAACCGGTTGCTGGTCGGTGACGATGCCGGATGGGCGGATTATGCGGCGCGGCGCGGTGTCGCCAGTCCGGTCGCGGGGCGCGCGCTGTTCGCGTACCTCGCACAGCAAAGCAAAGTTCGCGCGACGCGTCAGAATGCGCAACTGCAATTGACGTATTCGCTGCAGAACTCCAAATTGCCGCTGACGGCGATCCGCCTCTTCGATGACGCGACGCGATTTCCGGTCGCGCAGCTCGATCCGCAGGCCCGCTTCCTGTTGGGCGGCATGGCAAGCGATGGCAATCAACCGCTGGCAGCGGCCCGCTACTGGCAGGGCCTGCCGGCCCCGCCGACGCTGGAGTCCGACGAATGGCGTATCCGGCTCGCGTCGGTGCTGGTGCGGGCCGGCATCGCGGAGCCGGGGGGGGACGTGCTGCGCGCGCTGGTCGCCGGCAAAAAAGCGCTGTCGGCGGAACTTGTGCAGCGCGCGGTAACGATCGTGCAGGAGTTGCAGGACACCGGGTTTTTCAAGACCGCGGACGAGCTGTACAGGTCGCTGTTGCCGCTGGCCGCCGCCCGCGAGCGGCGCGAGATCCTGTTCGCGCTCGCGCGCATCGCCGAGAGCTTCAACGACTTTCAGAACGCGGCGGATTATTTTCTGGAGGCGGCGCTGCTCATCGACGCAAAAGCGCCCGATCCGCTTGCCATCAACGCACGCATCGCCGCGGCAACGAATCTCGGTCGCGCGGGCTTGAAAGACGACGCCCGCGCGCAATTCGACTGGCTGCGCAAAAACGTGCGCGACGCCGACAAGCTCGAATTGATCCGCCGCGAAATGCAGAAACTATAGCGGCGCGAATAGTCCACCGTGTGCCGCGCTCAAGCCTCAGCGCGGTTCGCTTTTCCAGAGGTCGCTCAAATACTCGTGGTCGCGCGTATTGACCCAGCTCGTGCGCAGCTCGACGGGTTCGTCGTGGTAGGTGTAAGCCACGCGCCTGATGACCAGCGCCGGGCTTGCCGCGCCTAAATCGAGCACGCGCGCGATGCGCGCCGGCGGCAATGCGGCGGACAGGCGTTCGCTGATGCGCACGACGTTGAGGCCGTAGCGCGCCTGGTAGAGCCCATAGATGGTGCCGTCGCGCGCGCCGAACGTCGCGGCGGTGAGGTCCGGAAAACGCGCGGCGGCGATGCGCAGCTCATCGAATATCACCGGCTTGTCCGCGAGCTTCAATACGTTGTGTATGCGGTGCACGCGTTCGCCGGGTTTGAGGCGGAGCTGCAACGCGGTTGCGGCGTCGGTCTTGACCGTTTGCAGCGAGAGCAACTCGTGCGTCGGCGGCTCCTTGCCGCCGTGCCTGCCGACGATATGAAAGAAATAATAAAACTGGCGGTCTTCGGTATGGATGGTCACGAAAGTGCCGCGGCCCTGCTGGCGGATCACGATTTTTTCCGCGACGAGTTCGTCGATCGCCTTGCGGATGGTGCCCACCGACACCTGGAATTGCGCGGCCAGGCGCGACTCGCTCGGAATCGCGGTGCCGGGCTTCCATTCGCCCGCGATCAAGCTGCGTGTAATGCGGCTCTTGACCTCCTTGTAGAGCGGCTGCGAGGTCGGCGCGCCGCCGGCGAAAGTTCGTGCGGAACTCATTGCATGCCTGAATGCGACATGGAAATCATTGCGGGAATTCTAGCATCGCACTGCAACATCATATAGGTCATATAGTTGACTCATATTTAAAGCGGCGGGTAGTATCCCCCGGCGGATAACAATTACCATAGCTGCCCCGCTCGAGGCCATTTCAACTCTTTGTAGACCAGGAGTAACGCATGATTCACTTTGTATTGCACGACCCGAAAGACACCGTCGCGGTGGTCGTGGTCGAAGGCGTGAAGGCCGGCCAGGATTTGACCGGCTGGATCATGGACGAAGACCGCACCATCTCGCTGAAGGCGCAGCAGGACATCCCGATCGGTCACAAACTCGCCCTGAAAGACGTGAAGAGCGGCGAGACCATCATCAAGTACGGGCACGACATCGGCAAGGCGGTCGCAGACATCAAGGCTGGAGCGCACGCTCACGTCCACAACATCAAAACCAAGCGCTGGTAGGCGCAAACAGGAGTGAGCATGATTTCAAGCAAAACGACTTTCTGGGGTTACCGCCGCGAAAACGGCCGCGTCGGCGTGCGCAACCACGTCCTCATACTGCCGGTCGACGATCTGTCGAATGCGGCGGCGGAAGCAGTCGCCAACAACATCAAGGGCGCCATTGCGATCCCGCATCCTTACGGCCGGCTGCAATTCGGCGCCGACCTTGACCTGCATTTCCGCACGATCATCGGCGCGGGCGCCAATCCGAACGTCGCCGCAGTGGTGGTGATCTGCATCGAGGAACAATGGGCCAAGCGCGTCGTTGACGGCATTGCCAAAACCGGCAAGCCGGTCACCGGCTTCGGCATTGAACTGCATGGCGATCACGACACGATCATGCGCGCGTCCAAAGTCGCCAAGGAATACGTGCAGTGGGCGTCGGAACTGCAGCGTGTCGAATGCCCGATCAGCGATTTGTGGGTTTCTACCAAGTGCGGTGAGTCGGACACTACGTCCGGTTGCGGCGCGAATCCGACGGTCGGCAACGCATTCGACAAGATGGAGCCGCTCGGCGTCACGATGTGTTTCGGCGAGACCACCGAAATCACCGGCGGCGAGAAAATCGTCGCCGACCGCTGCGCGACGCCGCAGGTGCGCGAGCAGTTCATGAAGATGTTCGACCGCTACCAGGAAGTCGTCGAGCGCCACAAGACTAGCGACCTCTCGGATTCGCAGCCGACCAAGGGCAATATCGCGGGCGGGCTCACCACGATCGAGGAAAAGGCGCTCGGCAACATCCAGAAGATCGGCAAAAAGTGCAAGGTGATCGGCGTGCTCGACAAGGCCGAAACGCCGACCAAACCGGGTTTGTGGTTCATGGATTCGTCGTCGGCCGCGGCGGAAATGGTCACGCTGCTGGCGGCGGCCGGCTACGTCGTGCATCTGTTCCCGACCGGGCAGGGCAATGTGATCGGCAATCCGATCCTGCCGGTCATCAAGCTCTCGGCGAATCCGCGCACCGTGCGCACGATGTCGGAACACATCGACCACGACTGCTCCGGTCTATTGCAGCGCGAGAAGAACCTCGACCAGACCGGTGACGAACTGATCGAAGTCATGCTGCGCACCTGCAACGGACGCCTCACTGCGGCCGAAGCCTTGGGGCATCGCGAGTTCGTGCTGACACGTTTGTACGAAAGCGCGTGATATAAACGGCACGGATGAAGGCGGAAGGATGAATTACACCAGCGGGGTTTCCACTATGTGGTTTCATCCTGCATCCTTTATCCGTCACCCTTTCGGAGCATGGGGATGAGCCTGCTCCGGGTCTCCGTCTGGCGCGGCGCCGAAGCAGGCGAGTTCCGCGCTTACGATGTGCCGCGGCAGGAGAGCCAGACGGTGCTCGACGTCGTCACGCACATCCAGCGCAATATCGATCCCACGCTTGCGTATCGTTTCGCGTGCCGCGTCGGCATGTGCGGCTCGTGCGCGATGAACGTGAACGGCAAGGCGCGCTGGACGTGCCGCACGCACGTGGCCGACGTCGCGATCGACGGCGTGCTCGAAATCGCGCCGCTCCACAATCTGCCGATGGTCAAGGACCTCGTCACCGACATGGCGCCGTTTTTCGACAAGATGGCGCGGGCGAAGAGCAGTTTCAAGGGTTCGCGCACGCGCGCCGACGAATTTGCGCGCGTGATGCCGGATTCGCCCAGGCGCAAGGAAGTCGATGCCGCGATCGAATGCATCGGCTGCGGCGTCTGCTACAGCGCGTGCGACGTGGTGACGTGGAACCCCGAATACCTCGGCCCCGCCGCATTGAACCGCGCGTGGACGCTCGTGAACGACGTGCGCGACGTGACGAACGATGAACGGCTCGCCGCGGTCGCGGGCGATGCGGGCTGTCACGCCTGCCACACCCATATGAGCTGCACCGAACGCTGTCCCAAGCGTATTTCGCCGACGGCCGGCATCGCCGGGCTCAAGCGCGCGGTCGCCGCTGCTGTGCTCAAAGGCCGCCTGTGAGCTTCCGCGCGCAAGTGCTGCTGTGGACTGCGCAACGCGTCAGCGCGATGGTGCTTGGACTGTGCGTCGTTGCGCATCTCGCGACGATGATTTACGCGGTGCGCCACGGGCTGTCGGCGGCCGAGATACTCGGCCGCACGCACGGCAATTATGCGTGGCTGGCCTTTTACATGATTTTCGTCGCCGCGGTCGCAATTCACGCGCCGATCGGCATGCGCACGATCGTCGCCGAATCGTTCGGCTGGCGCGGCGCGCTGGTCGATCTTGCGGTGCTCGTGGTCGGCGTAGCACTCGCGCTGTGGGGCTGGCGCGCGGCGCTGGCGGTGTTCGGCTGACGCCCGTTATGAAAAACGATTTCCGCGCACGCAACCATCCGGCTTATTGGGCGTTCATCGTGCACCGCGCGAGCGGCCTGCTGCTCGCGATTTTCCTGCCGTTTCATTTCTGGGCCCTGGGCCAGGCGCTTAACGGCGCGCAGGCGCTCGACGGTTTCCTGCTGTGGACGCAGCAGCCGCTCGTCAAATTCGGCGAGATCGCGCTCGTCGCGCTGCTCGCGGCGCACATGGCCGGCGGCGTGCGTTTGTTGATGCTGGAATTTCTGGCGTGGCGCGACTGGCAGAAAAGCCTGCTCGCTGTCGCCGCCGGAGTCAGCCTGGCGGCGGGACTTGCGTTCGCGTTGAATGTGGTTTGATTTAGCGCTGATCGCGGTCGGCGGCTTCGTCGCCGCGCTGGTGGTGGGTAGCGCGGGGTTTGCATTTGCGATCGTCGTGACCGGCGTGTGGCTTTACGTGCTGCCGCCGGCGCAGATTGTGCTGCTGGCATCGATCTGCGCGACGGTGCTGCACGCCGTGAGCGTGTGGCGATACCGGCGCGAAATCGAGTTTCGGCTGCTGTGGCCGTTCGTAATCGGCGGCGCGCTGGGCGTGCCGCTCGGCG
>CAZEAX010000098.1:0-12814 GCA_964510405.1 uncultured Streptomyces sp.
TCAACGGACCGGTCAGTTCCTGGCCGTTGATGACGATATGGGTTGCGCCGGCTTCAAAAAACAACCCCCAGGCAACAAGGGCCAGCATCATCAACGCCAATACGATAGCCGCGTTCCTGGCCATAGACACCTTTCATGGTTCGGCGCGGAACCGCGTTCGTTCCGCCAATGCCAGTCAGACCAGCTTGCGCGCGACGAGTTCCGCCTTGGCATACGCGTAGAAGACGGGGGCCGCAATTACGCCCGGCAGCCCGAATGCGGCTTCCATCACCAGCATCGCGAGCAGCAATTCCCACGCCGCGGCGTTGATCTGGGACCCGACGATGCGGGCGTTGATGAAGTACTCCAGTTTGTGCACCACGACCAGGAACAGCAGCGATCCCGCCGCAATCGGCAGCGAGTGACTCAAACTGATGACCACGACCACGCAGTTCGAAATGAGGTTGCCGACGATCGGCAGCAGGCCGGCGATGAACGTGAGCGCGATCATGGTTTTGGTCAGCGGCAGGTGCACGCCGAATGCGGGCAGGACGAATACCAGATACACGGCGCTCAACACGGTGTTAAGCGCCGAGATGCGAATCTGCGCCAGCACTACGCGCTTGAATGCGACTGCAACAGTGCCGAAACAGCGTTTCAGCGCCTGCGCCAGCGGTCCCAGATCGCGGGCGGCCCCGATCTCGCGCACCGACACCAGCGCGCCTATCACCATCCCGACCACGGCATAAGCGAGCGCGCGGCCCACTTCGCTGCCCGCCGTCTTGACCTCGGCAGCGTGCTCGCGCAGCCAGCTGACCGCCTCGTCCTGCAGCGCGCTCGCATTCACCGGCAGCCAATCCTGTATCCAGACCGGCATCGTCGCGCGCGCACCGTCGATGATTTCCGCCATTTTTTGCAGCAATGTCGCGAGCCGCCCGCCTTCGCTGCGGAAAAACGCGATGCCCCCGCCAATCAGGATGGCGGCGAGTGCCAGCACGATCACGGTGAGCAGCGCGACGACAAGAATGCGGGCCAGCGCGGGTCTGCCCTTGAGCCCGAATATGCGCGGCGCGATGAGATGCACCAATGCATGCACGAGCAGGCCTGCGAACAACGCCGGCAGGAGATGAAGTTCGATCGCGAGTACCAACCCCGCCGCGGTCAACGCCAGCGCGGCGATGTCCGGGTGCGAGATGTGCAAAGCGTTCGCGTCCCGGTTCATTGTGAATCCATCGCAATAACCGGCTTGCCTATCATGCGCCGCTCTTCGAGCGCGGCGTGCGCGGCAGCGACATCGTCGAGCGTATAACGCCCGGCGATTGAAATTTTGAGACTGCCGTCGAGCAGCGCCGCGAAAATCTCGTCGGCGCGCCGGCGCGTCGTCGCCGCATCCGGCAGGTGATCGGCGAGCCGCGGCCGCGTCAGAAACAAGGAGCCCGCTTCGCCGAGCTCGATGGGATCGAGGTCCGTCACCGAACCCGATACGCTGCCGTAAGCAACGACCAGGCCGCGCTTGCGCGTGGCGCGAAAACTGTCGCGCAGCGTCGCTTTGCCGATCGAGTCGAACACGACATCGACGCCGCGCCCGGCAGTGGCGGCGCGTATCGCTTCGGCAAAGCCCCCGTCTTCGTACAACACCGCCAGATCGGCGCCGCGTTCGCGCGCGACTTGCGCCTTCTCGTGCGTGCTGGTGGTCGCGTATACGGTTGCGCCCAACCGCTTCGCGAGCTGGATCAATATCTGCCCGATGCCGCCCGACGCCGCATGCACGAGACAGGAAACGCCCGGCTCCAGATGGCCGACGTCGTGAGCGAGATAATGCGCGGTGAACCCGTGAAACACGGACGCCGCCGCCATTTCCAGCGGCAACGCAGCGGGCACTTTGACGACGCGCGACGCAGGCACGGCTGCATACTCGGCGTAACTGCCCCATGCAATGCAGTACGCGACCCGATCGCCCGCCTTGAAGTCGGTGACACCCGCGCCGAAAGCGACAATCTCGCCGGCACCTTCCATGCCGAGCGTGCACGGCAATCCGACCTTATACGTCTGCGATTTCGCGTACTTGCCCTCGCGCGTATGGATGTCCATGAAATTGATACCGGCGTGGGTGATGCGTATCAAAACCTCGCCGGCCGCCGGTTGCGGCACCGCGATGTCGCGATGGATCAGTACCTCGGATCCGCCGTAGCGGTCGATCTGAATGCTTTTCAATGGGCTTTTAAATTTTACTGCGACTGGAAAAGTATAGAGCATTACCGTGAACTGTTTGCGCGGGTTAGAATCGGCGCACCCAAGCTGCAACCATTCCGCCGGGAAGAACTCTATGCGCGCATCTGTCCGCCTGCTGCAATCGCTTGCTGCCGCCGCCATTGCAGCGGCAGTTGCCGGCCCCGGCAACGCGCAGGAGCAGTATCCGAGCCGCGAGATCAAAATCGTCGTGCCGTTTCCCGCGGGCGGCGGCACTGACATTACCGCGCGGTTGCTCGGCGAGCAGTTGCGCAAGATCCTGGGCCAGTCCACGGTCGTCGACAACCGGGCCGGCGCAAGCGGCATGATAGGCACCCAGGCAGTCGCCAAGGCGGCGCCCGACGGTTATTTGCTGCTCGTTGCGTCGGGCGAGATGGCGGTCAATCCCCACCTCTATAAAACGATGGCGTACGACTGGGAAAAAGATCTCGTGCCGATCACCAATCTCGTGAAGGTGCCCAACGTACTGGTGGTGAACGCCGACGTGCCTGCAAAAAACGTGCAGGAACTCATCGCATATGCGAAAGACAATCCGCGCAAGCTCACGTTCTCGTCGAGCGGCATCGGCAATCCGCAGCAACTGACGGGCGAACTCTTCAACAAGCTGGCGGGCGTGCAGATCAACCACGTCCCGTACAAAGGCGCGGCGCCGCAGATCGCCGACGTTGCGGGCAAGCACATTACGATGACCTTCGTCAGCATCGCCGCCGCTTTGCCGTTTATCGACAGCGGCAAAGTGAGGCCGGTCGGCGTCACGTCGCTTACCCGCGTGTCGATGATGCCCGACGTGCCGGCGATCGCGGAATACGCGCCGCTCGCCGGTTTCGACGTGGTGAATTTCTTCGGCTTCTACGCGCCGGCCGGCATTCCGGACCCGATACTCAGAAAACTCAACGCCGCCGCAATGCAGGGATTCAAGGATGCGGAAGTGATCGCCAGGCTGAAGGGGCTGGGATTCGAGCCGGCGACCGATTCCCCGGAGCAATTCCGCGAATTCGTCAAGGCGAAATCGAAGCAGTTCGCGAAGATTATCGTCGACGCGAACGTGAAGGTGGATCAGTAATAGCGCGCTAGTCGGGCTTGATGCCCGCTTCGCGGATGACCCTGCCCCACACTTCGCGCTCGCGCGCGAGCAGCTTCTTCAACTCGTCGGGCGGCCCCCACAACGGTTCGGCGCCCTGCGCAAGCAGGCGGTCGCGCACGTCGGGTTGCTGCATGGCGGCGGAGATTTCGGCGTTCAGCTTTTTAACGATGTGCGCCGGCGTGCCGGTCGCCGCCAGCACGCCAAACCAGCCGCCCGACTGGAATCCGGGCGCGCCGGATTCCGCAATCGTCGGCAATTCCGGCACGATCGTCGAGCGCCTGGCGCTCGTCACGGCGAGGCCGCGAAGCGCGCCGCTTTTCATGTACGGCACCACGATCAGCACGTTATCGATGGCCGCCTGCAGCCGCCCGCCGATCAGATCCGGCAGCAGCACGCCCGTGCCTTTGTACGGCACGTACAGCATGTCGATCCCGGTCACGCGCTTTAAAAGTTCGCCGGAGAGGCGCTGCACGGAACCCGGCGTCGAACCCGCAAAATTAAGCTGACCCGGGCGTTTCTTCGCGTACGCGATGAATTCCCGCATCGTGGTCACCGGAACCGATGGATGCACCACGAACACGTAGGGCGAGGTCGCGAACAACGCGATCGGCACGAAGTCGCGCGCCGTGTCGAACGGCGCATTCGCATAGAGGCTGGAAATAATTCCGAAGGACCCGCCCGCCATCAAGAGCGTGTAACCATCGGGTTGCGACTTGGCGACGATATCTGCCCCGATGATGCCGCTCGCACCGGGCCGGTTGTCGAACACGACCTGCTGGCCGAACCGTTCCGAGAGTTTCGCGGCGACGAGCCGCCCCATGATGTCGGTGGAGCCGCCGGCAGGCAGGCCGACAATCATGCGGATCGGGCGCTGCGGATAATCCCGGACGGGCACCGCGGCAACGCCGGCGCCGGCGCCAAGCAGGCAAGCGAGGAGCGTGCAGCGCAAAAATAATTGCATGGCGGTTTCCTCCGTCGCCAGCTGCGGCGAACCGCGCTATTTTTTGGCGCTGCCGCCGGCCGCGAGCAGCTTGTTCTTCTTCAGATTGCGCAATTCGGCCTGCCGGCGCTGGAAACACGCCAGGCAGATCCAGCGCGTGGTGCCGATTTTGCGAAACTCGCCGGTCGTCCAGTGACTGCCGGTGCTGCAGAACCGTTTCTTGACTTCGGCGGTGGGGGTTTTGGCTTCCATAGCGCTAATAGTAACAGGCAATCGCCCTGCCATCATCTGTGTGCGCCGATATCGTCAGATGTTCGCTTCGATGTTGTCGATGAGCCGCGTCTTCCCGAGCCGCGCCGCCGCCAGCACGACCAGCCGGCGTTCGCCGTTGCGCGGCGGCTGCAAATCGCTTTGCCGGCGCACTGCGATGTAATCGGGTTTCCAGCCGTGGTGCGCGAGCTCGGCCATGACGTCGAGCTCGATGCGCTGGTAATCGCGCGCACCGTGGGTGAGTTCTTCGCGCGCCCGGCATAACTGCTGGTACAGGCGCGGCGCTTCGAGCCGCTCTTCCGGTGTCAGGTACGCATTGCGCGACGACAACGCGAGGCCGTCGTCCGCGCGCACCGTCTCGGCCAAGATGATCTCGATCGGCAGCGCGAGCTGGTGCACCATGTTGGTCAGCACCAGGCACTGCTGGTAATCCTTCTTGCCGAAGATCGCCGAATGGGGCGAAACCATGTTGAAGAGCTTCAGCACCACCGTCGACACGCCGCGGAAATGGCCGGGCCGCACCGCGCCGTCAAGTATGTGCTGCAGGTCCGACGGCTCGACCACGTAGGTCTGCGGCTCCGGATAGATTTCCTTTTCGTCGGGCGCGAAGACCACGTCGACGCCGGCGGCGCGCAGCTTTTCGCAGTCCGCCTCCAGCGTGCGCGGGTAGCGCTCGAAATCCTCGCGCGGGCCGAACTGCAGGCGGTTGACGAAGATGCTGACAACGGTGCACGCGGCGCGCGGCTTGGCGATGTTGATCAGTTGGATGTGGCCGGCGTGCAGATTGCCCATCGTCGGCACGAACACGTTGTTCGGCACGCGCTGCAGGCGCTCGCGCAAAGCGGCGACGGAATGAATAACGTCCATGTTTAAAACAGGGTCGGAAACAGAGATTCGGGGTTTGCGGGAGCGCTATTCTAATCCAAACCACGCCGCCCGCATTTGCGGCGCGCCGGCCCTAATAAGAATGTTCGGCCGCGGGGAAAACCTTTGCTTTGACTTCACGCACGTATGCTTCGACCGCGCCCTGCACGCTGCCCGCCCCCGCCAGATAGTTTTTGACGAACCGCGCCTTCTTGCCCGGGTAAATGTCGAGCATGTCGTGCAGCACCAGCACCTGGCCCGAGCAATCGACGCCCGCGCCTATGCCTATCGTCGGGATGCGCAGCGCGGCCGTCACATCGCGCGCGACTGCAGTCGGCATGAGTTCCAGCACGAGCATGCTGGCGCCCGCCTCCTCCACCATCTTCGCTTCCGCGATCAGTTGCTTCGCCGCGGCATCCGTCCTGCCCTGGATGCGATAGCCGCCGAGCATGTTCACCGATTGCGGCGTGAGCCCGAGGTGGCCGCACACCGGCACGCCGCGCGAAGTCAGAAACCTGATCGTATCGACCATCGGTTCGCCACCTTCGATCTTGACCATTTGCGCGCCGGCCGCCATCAAATGCGCGGCGTTTTTGAACGCGTCGGCCGGGCTCACCTGGAACGTGCCGAACGGCATGTCGGCGATGATCCACGCGCGCTTCGCGCCGCGGGCCACGCACGCGGTATGGTAAGCAACGTCCGCGAGCGTCACCGGCAGCGTCGAATCGTGTCCCTGCACCACCATGCCGAGCGAATCGCCGATCAGCAGGGTGTCGACCCCCGCGGCATCGAGCACCGCCGCGAAACTGGCATCGTAGCAGGTCAGCATCGTGATCTTGTCGCCGTCCTGCTTCATTTTGTTCAAAGTTGTCAGCGTGATTCTCATGTTGATTCCTTTTCGGCGGCCCATTGTGGTGATTGAGTGATTTAGCGACTCATTCACTCAATCACTTAATCGCCCAATCACTCATTTCATCATTCCCCGAGGCTGAAAAATTCGCGCGCGCCGCGCATGGCGGTTATGCGCTGCAACAATAAATCGAAATCGGCCGGCGTGTCGACAAAATTCAAATGCTCGGAATTCACGATCAGCACCGGTGCCGCGTCATACTGGTAGAAAAACCGCGCGTAGCTCTCGGCGAGCCGCAGCAAGTAGTCTTCGGAAATCGCGCGTTCGTAGTTCACGGCGCGGCGCCTCACGCGCTCGATCAGCGTCTCGGTCGAGGCCTGCAGATAGATGACCAGATCCGGCACGGCGGCCTGCGGCTTCATCTGCGCATAGATCTGCTGATAGAGGCTCAGTTCGTCGTCGTTCAGCGTGAGGCGCGCGAACAGCGGGTCCTTGTCGAGCATGAAATCCGAGACGGTCGCGCGCTTGAAGAGATCCGCCTGCGACAAGTCGCGCACCTGGTGGATGCGCTGGAACAGGAAGAACAACTGGGCCGGCAGCGCGTAGCGCGCCTGGTCTTCGTAAAACCCGGGCAGGAACGGATTCGCGCCCGGGTCTTCGAGCAGGGCCGCACTGCCGCTCTTCTCCGCAAGCATGCGCGCGAGGCTCGTCTTGCCGGCGCCGATCGGCCCCTCGACCACGATATAGCGGTACTTGTCCGGCAGCGGCGTCATGCGACGTCGGCCTGCGCGGTCAAGCGCGTCACGCCTGCGCTGTCAACGACGCGCAGCAACTCGCTCACCTTGCCGTGCCCGGGTATCACCCAATGCGGCGCAATCTCGGCAAGCGGCGCCAGCACGAAGGCGCGCTCGTGCATGCGCGGGTGCGGGATCGTCAATCCTTCCTCATGCATCTGCAAGTCGGCGTATAGCAGCACGTCGAGATCCAGCGTGCGCGGCGCGTTGGCGAACTGGCGCACGCGGCCGTGGTCGATTTCGATGGCCAGCAGCGCATCGAGCAGTTCGCGCGGAGTTAACGCAGTATCGACCGCTGCGACCGCATTGATGAAATCGGGCTGGTCGGCATAACCGACCGGTGCGGTGCGATAAAGCGACGATTGCGCCACGAGTTGCGTGCGCGGCAGGGTCGCCAGCGCCGCGATGCCCGCCTGCACCTGCGCGACGGGGTCTTCGAGATTGGCGCCGAGCGCGATGTAAGCGGTGACCGGTGTCATGCGCCGCCGGCTTCGGTGGCCGCCGCCGCGGGCTTCTTCTTGCGCCGCGGCCGGCGGCGCTTCTTGCCCGCACCTCCCGCGCCGTCTTTGACGAGCATGCCGGCGCGTGTCGTCTCGTCCGCGTGCTGGAATTTTTCCCACCACGCGCCGAGTTCGGCGTCGATCTCGCGGCTCGCGCAGCGCAGCAGCAGAAAATCGAAGCCGGCGCGAAAGCGCGGATGCTCGAGCAATTGCCAGGGCCGGCGTCCGGCGCGATTCAAAAACCGCGCCTGCAGCGCCCAGATGTCCTTCATGTCGGCACCGTAACGGCGCGGAATCGCGAGCTTCTCCGCCTGCACCTGCAACACCTGGTCCATCGCCTGGAACAACGCCGGCATCGTGTGCATGCCGCGCGCCTGCGCCGCCTTCCATGCGGCGAGCACTTCATGCCACAGCAGGGACGCGAACAGGAAGCCGGGCGACACCGTTTTGCCTTCGTTGATGCGCTTGTCCGTGTTCTCGAGCGCGAGCATCACGATGCGCTCGCCGAGCGGCTGCTCGAGGATCACGTCCAGCAGCGGCAGCACGCCGTGATGCAATCCTTCCTTGCGCAGGCGCCGCACGCCTTCCGCGACGTGCCCGGACATCAAGAGTTTCATCATCTCGTCGAACACGCGCGCTTTCGGCACGTTGAGCAGGAGGCCGGCGAGCTCTTTGATCGGCTTGCGTGTGCGCGTTTCGATTTCGAGGCCGCGCGCGGCCGCGAGCCGCACCGCGCGCAGCATGCGGATCGGGTCTTCGCGATAGCGCTGCGCCGGATCGCCGATCATGCGCAGCTTCTTCGCCTTGATGTCGGCCACGCCGTCGTGATAGTCGATGACCTCGCCGCGAACGGGATCGTAAAACATCGCGTTCACCGTAAAGTCGCGGCGGCGCGCGTCGTCTTCCATGCTGCCGAACACGTTGTCGCGCAGGATGCGCCCGTGCTCGTCGGTCGAATGGTCCCCGTCTTCCACCGCTTCGGCGCCGGCGACCCCGCGAAACGTCGACACCTCGACCGTCTCCGCGCCGCACATCACGTGGACGAGGCGGAAGCGCCGGCCGATGATGCGCGAGCGGCGGAATATCGCGCGAACTTCTTCCGGCGTCGCGCCGGTCGCCACGTCGTAATCCTTGGGGATGCCGCCCAGCAGCAGATCGCGCACCGCGCCGCCAACCACGTAAGCGGCATGGCCGTGCTGCTGGAGCGTCTCGCAGGTCTTCAGCGCGCAGCGGCTCACGTGATCGCTCGCGATGCGATGCGTCTTGAACGGGATGACCTTGGGCTGCGCGGACTTGAACAGCTTGCCCGAAAACACCTTGCCGAGAAAACGCCGGATCATTAAATGGCTTTGCCTGTTGATCAAAACAAATTGAGCGGCGAACGTCGCAGGCGAACCCCTCAACTTGCGCCACGCCACAAAACAAATTGAGCGGCGCACCCAAAGTGCGTCCGCTCGAATTTGTGCGTCGTTAATTATATAACGGGTATGAAATGAGTATCCGCGCCCTCCCCGAAAGCGCGGATGCGACAGCCATAGAGCTCCGCCAGCCTTGCCGGTTGCAGGACTTCCGCCGCGGTGCCGGTCGCATGCCGCCCGTCGCCGTACAGCATCAGGATGCGGTCGCAGCGCCCGGCAAACGCCAGATCGTGCAGCACCAGCGCGGCGGCCACGCCCCTTTCGCGCGTCGCCGCCCGCAGCAGCTCGAGTGTTTGCAACTGGTGGCGCAGATCGAGATGCTGCAGCGGTTCGTCGAGCAGCATGAGCGGCGGATTCTGCGCCCACAGTTGCGCGAGCCGCGCGCGCTGGCGCTCGCCGCCCGACAACGTGACGTAGGCCTGCGCCGCGCGCGCCGTGAGATCGAATGCCGCCAGCGCCCGTTCGACGGCCGCCTCGTCTTCCGCATGCCAGCCGAACAGCGAGCGCGCGTGCGGATAGCGTCCGAGCATCACGTAGTCGCGCGCGCTGCCCCAGAATTCCTGATCTTCGCGTTGCAACAGGATGCCGAGGCTGCGCCCGAGTTCGCGCCGTCCATAATCCGCGAGCGGACGGTCGTCGATGACTACCGTGCCGGCCGCAGCCCCGGTGAGCCCGGCCAGGCTGTGCAGAAGCGTCGTCTTGCCGCTGCCGTTGCAGCCCAATACGCCCCACAATTCACCCGGCGCCAGATCGAGCGCGAGCTCGCGGCACAACACGCGCGCGCCGATCGCAATCGTGAGTTTATCCGCGCGCAGTTTCATGGCCGCCGCGACAACAGGAACAACAGCACCGGCACGCCGAGCAAGGCGGTAAACACGCCGACCGGCAACTGCTGCGGCGCCCACACGGTGCGCGCAAACGTGTCGGCGAGCGTGACGAAACTGCCGCCTACGAGCGCGGACGCCGGCAGCAACCAGCGATGATCGTGAACGCCGGCAAGTCTTAACGCATGAGGCACCATGATGCCGACGAAGCCTATGCTGCCGCCGAGCAACACCGCGGCAACCGTCGCCAGCGCGGCACCGAAATAAAGCGCCGATTGCAGGCCGCCGACCGCAACGCCAAGCGCGCGCGCCTTCAACGCACCCAGGGAGAGCGCATTGAGGCTGCCCGACCACAGCGTAAACGCCGACACCACCAACACGAGCACGAGCCACGCCGCGCCGCTCGCATCGGCATGGGACAGGTCGCCCATCAGCCAGAACAGCATGCCGCGTAATTGGGCCTGCGGCGCGAGCGTCAGGAGCAGGCTGATGATCGCAGTGAATCCCGCGGACAATACGACGCCGGTCAACAACAACCGGTGCAGATTCCAGTCGCCGGCGCGAAAAGACAAGCCGAACACGATCGCGATGGCACCGAGCGCGCCGGTCAGCGCGGCGACGTTGCTGCCGGCGACACCGGCGCCGAACATAACCGCCGCCAGCGCACCGAGTGCGGCGCCGCCGGAAATGCCGAGTATGTACGGGTCGGCGAGCGGATTTCTCAGCAACACCTGCAAGAGCACGCCCGACGTCGCGAGCAGCCCGCCGCACGCGAACGCGGCCAGCACGCGCGGCAACCGCAGTTTCCAGATCACGTCGTCGGCCACGCCGGACGCGGGACTCACGATGGCGTCGAACACCTGCGCAATCGTCAGCGGCAAGCTGCCGAACAACAAGGCGGCGAACACGCTGCCCGCCGCGACCAGCGCGAGAACCCCGATCAGCGGCGCACGCGACATTCAGGCGAGACTCATGACGGGCCAGCCGTGCCGCGCGGCGTGCGCGCGCAGCGTGGCGTCGGGATCGACCGCGACCGGATGCGTCACGATTTCGAGCAGCGGCAGATCGTTCAGCGAATCGCTGTAGAAAGTGCTCTGCCCGAACATCTTCAACGTTTGCCCGCGCGCCGCGAGCCACTCGCCGAGACGCGCGACCTTGCCTTCGCGGAAGCACGGCATGCCGGCGACCTCGCCGGTGAATTCGTTGCCGACGTGCGCGGGCTCGGTCGCAATCAGGTGCTCGACGCCGAACGCGCGCGCAATCGGCGCCGTCACGAAGCTGTTGGTCGCGGTGACGATCACGCACAAGTCGCCGCGGTGCCGTTCGATCAGCTCGCGGGCGCGCGGCCGCATGATCGGCAGAATTTTTTCACGCATGAATGCGGCGTGCCATTCATCGAGCACGCGGCGCGGATGCCGCGACAGCGGTTTCAACTGGAAATCGAGAAACTCGTGGATATCGAGCGTGCCGTTCTTGTATTGTCCGTAGAACTCGTTGTTGCGCGCTTCGTAAACTTCGCGGTCGAGGACCCCCTGCTCGATCAGGAACTGGGCCCATTCGAAATCGCTGTCGCCTGACAGCAGCGTGTTATCGAGATCGAAAAGCGCGAGGTTCACGTGTTGTTCCGTCGACTATGCATTTAACAGTTCGCGCAACAGCGGCAGCGTGATCGCGCGCCGGTTGGCGAGCGAAAAGCGGTCGAGCGCATCGAGCAAGGCAAGCAGCGAAGGCAGATCGCGCTGCACGTGGCGCAGCAGATAGGCGACCACCTCGTCCGACAGCTGGAACCCGCGCGCCTGTGCATGGCGCCGCAACGCCGCGACCTTCTCTTCCTCATTGAGCCCGTGCACGCGGTACACGAGCCCTGCGCCCAACCGGGTCATCAGGTCTGCGCGCAATGCGAGTTGCGCCGGCGCCGCATTGCCGCTCGCGACCAAGGTACCGGCCCCGGCCTTGATGCGATTATGCAGATTGAAGAGCGCAATCTGCGCAGCCGGAGCGAGCAGATGCACATCGTCCACTGCGCACAACGCATCATCCGGCGCATCCAACGCTTGCGCTGCAAAATCGAGCATCACCGCCTGCCGCCCGTCCGCCAGCGCGGCGTTTACGACCGCGCGCAGCAAATGCGTGCGGCCGCTGCCGGCCTCACCCCACAAATAAATGAATCGTTCGCTGTTCGCGCCGTTCGCCGCCGCGTACAGCTCGACCACGAGTTCCGCATTCCGTCCCGGTACGAAATTGTCGAGGGTCGGCGCCGGCGGCTGCGCGATATCGAGCGCGAGTTGCTTCATGCGCAGCGCGTTGCAACAGAGCGGTATAGGGTCATTTCGGGTAAAATCCGGGACGCAACAAAGACACCAGGCACGGCCACAGCACACGGGACCGTTATCTTACCCGACCCATCCGCTGTTTACGACCCGCGAGAGCGCACCTTGAGCACACCCGACGCATCCAAACCACTCACTTACCGCGACGCGGGGGTCGACATCGACGCCGGCGATCAGCTCGTCGAGAACATCAAGCCGCACGCCAAAAAAACGATGCGGCCCGAAGTGCTCGCGGGCATCGGAGGCTTCGGCGCGCTGTGCGCGATACCCGCGAAATACCGCGAGCCGGTGCTCGTGTCGGGCACCGATGGCGTGGGTACAAAATTGAAGCTCGCGTTCGAACTTGACCGGCATGACACGATCGGCATCGATCTCGTCGCGATGAGCGTCAACGATATTCTCGTGCAGGGCGCGGAGCCGCTGTTCTTTCTCGACTACTTTGCGTGCGGCAAGCTCAATGTCGCGACCGCCACCGAGGTCGTGAAGGGCATCGCCGATGGCTGTGCGCAGGCGGGCTGCGCATTAATCGGCGGCGAAACGGCCGAAATGCCCGGCATGTATCCGCCGGGAGAATACGATTTGGCAGGGTTTGCGGTGGGCGTGGTCGAGAAAAGCCAGCTCATCGACGGCAAAAGCATTGCCGCGGGCGATGCGGTGCTGGGACTCGCGTCGAGCGGCGCGCATTCCAACGGCTATTCGCTGATCCGCCGC
>CAZEAX010000099.1:0-9970 GCA_964510405.1 uncultured Streptomyces sp.
GTCCGGATAATGCTGCATGCGCCGCGCTTTCATCTTGTAGCGCACGGTCCCGTCGGGGCCGATGCGCGTTACCGTGAAATTCTCGGCGATGTAATCGGGATCGTGACGAGCTTTACCGTTGGTCACCGTCTCCGGCGGCTGGACGTGGCGGTCGAGCCACACCGTCATCGCCGCGACCGCCGCGAGCAGCAGGACCGGAAACCACGCGGTAAGGCGTTGCATCATTTGAGATACGCCGCGAGCGCCGGCTCGAGGGTGCCCTGCGCATGCATGATGAGTTCGCACGCTTCGCGCGCCGCGCCGCGTCCGCCGGCGGCGCGCGTAACGTAGTCCGCATGCTGCCTGACCAACAACGGCGCTTCCGGCACGGTGAGCGCGAAGCCGCAGCGCCGCAGCACCGGCAGGTCGACGACGTCGTCGCCCATGTAAGCGGTGGCCGAGGCGTCCAGCGCGCGTTCCTTGAGCAGCGTCGCCAACGCCAGCGCCTTGTCCGCCACGCCCTGAAACAGCAGATCGATACCGAGATTCCTGGCGCGCAGTTCGACGCTGCGCGACGTGCGGCCCGTGATGATGGCGAGCTCGACGCCGCTTTCACGCAGCATTTTCATGCCGTGCCCGTCGAGGCTGTTGAATGCCTTGATTTCCTCGCCGCCGTCGGTCAGGTACAGCGTGCCGTCCGTGAGGACGCCGTCGACGTCGAAAATCGCGAGGCGGACGCGCTTGGCTTTGGCGTAAATTGCTTGCATAAATTGAAGATTAAATCCGCAGTTCGCGCGCAGTCCGGTCCGGCCGCAACGGGGCGGGTCTAGATGACCTTGGCTCTAAACAGCGCGTGGGTGTTGAGCGCGCCAACCAGATGGTGTTCGGCATCGACCACCAGCAGTTGGTTGACCTTGTGCTGCTCCATGAGTTGCACCGCTTCGGCGGCCAGTTTATCCGGCGCGATGGTGCGCGGATTGCGGGTCATAACGCTGTCGATCGGCGTGCGATGCAGATCGACGCCTTTCTGCAGCGCGCGCCGCAGGTCGCCGTCGGTGAAAATGCCGATTACCCGGTGCGCGTCGTCGACCACCGCGGTGATGCCCATGCGGCCGCGCGACATTTCGAGGATCGCGGCGGACAGCATTGCTGCGGCAGGAACACGCGGCGCATCGCGCTCGTCGCCCATTACGTCGCGCACGCGGGTCAGGAGTTGGCGGCCGAGCGCGCCTCCGGGGTGCGAGCGCGCGAATTCGTCGCGGCTGATGCCCTTGGCTTGCATCACGGCCACCGCCAGCGCGTCACCGATGGCAAGCGCCGCGGTCGTACTGGCGGTCGGCGCGAGATTGAGCGGGCACGCTTCCTTTTCCGCACCGGCATATAAATGCGCGTCCGCCTGCTGGGCAAGGCTCGATTGCGGTTTGCCGGTAAGCGCGATCAGCTTGGCACCGCGGCGTTTGATCAGCGGAACGATGGCGAGCAACTCGGTCGATTCACCAGAGTTCGACAATGCAATAAACACGTCGTCGCGCGTGACCATGCCCAGATCGCCGTGACTCGCTTCGGCGGGATGCACGAAGTACGCGGGCGTGCCCGTACTCGCCATAGTCGACGCGATTTTGCGCGCGATGTGGCCCGATTTGCCGATGCCGCTTACCGTCACGCGGCCGCGGGAGTTCAGGATGATGTCGACCGCGCGCTGAAAATTCTGATCGAGTCTTGCAATCAACCCGGTGATCGCGGCGGCCTCGATTTCGAGCACTTCGCGCGCGAGGTCGAGGGCGCTTCCGCCCGCGGGCGATACGGCCTTCTTTTTGGCGGCTGTCATAGCGTGAGCAGTATAGCAAAGTCGCGGCGCGCGCCGTCATGGCGGCGCGCCCGCCCGTCGGGTTGCAATTCGACGGCGATAAGGCATCATTCAAGGCAACCCACAAATTCACGTCGCATGGACGATACGCTGCATCTCGCCTTGATTCTGCTCGCTGCCGCGGTGATGGTGGTGATCCTGTTTCGCGTGCTCAAGCTGCCGGCGATGCTGGGTTATTTGCTGGTGGGGATTGTCATCGGTCCGCACGGACTCGGCATGATTCCGGACACCGCCGGCACGCGCAATCTCGCGGAGATCGGCGTCGTGTTCCTGATGTTCAGCATCGGGCTCGAGTTCAGCCTGGCGAAACTCACGACGATGCGCCGCATCGTATTCGGGCTTGGCGCAGCGCAGGTCGTGCTGACATTGACGGCAGTGGTTGCGGGAATGTCGCTTGCCGGCATCGACTGGCGCACGGGAACGGTGCTGGGCGGCGCCGTCGCGATGTCATCGACGGCGATCGTCAGCAAGATGCTCGCCGACAAGCTCGAGTTGAATTCGTTGCACGGCCGGCAGGTTATCGGCGTGCTGCTTTTCCAGGATCTCGCCGTGGTGCCGCTCTTGATCCTGATTCCGGCGCTCGCCGGCGACCCTGGTGAAATGGCGACGGGCCTGACCCTGGCGCTGGCCAAAGCCGCGGTGGTGCTGGCGATCCTGTTGTTTTTCGGGCAGCGACCGATGCGCGCGTGGTTTCATCTCGTGGCCACCCAAAAATCGTCCGAGCTGTTCGTGCTCAACGTGTTGTTGATTACGCTGGGCCTTGCTTTTATCACGCAACTCGCGGGGCTGTCGCTGGTGCTCGGCGCATTCATCGCCGGCATGCTGATTTCGGAAACGGAGTACCGCTACCAGGTCGAAGACGATATCAAGCCGTTCCGCGACGTGCTGCTGGGGCTGTTTTTCGTGACGATCGGCATGAAGCTCAATGTTGCGCTCGTCTATGCGAACCTCGCGTGGGTGGCTCTCGCGTTATTGTTGCTGATCGTTTTCAAGACATTGCTAGTCGCGGGGTTGAGCCGCCTGTTCGGCAGCGATACGGGCGCCGCATTGCGCACCGGGCTCGATCTCGCGCAAGGGGGCGAGTTCGGCTTCGTGCTGCTGTCGCTGGCGGCGCCGCTGGATCTGGTGCCGCAAACGATGCTGCAGACGATGCTGGCGGCGATGGTGCTGTCGATGCTGGCGGCGCCGTTTGTCATCGAGCGCAGCGAACGCATCGTGCGTCACTTCAGCGGCGCCGAATGGCTCGCGCGCGCGATGGAACTGCACAACGTGGCGGTGCAGTCGATGGCGGCCAATCAACACGTGGTGGTGTGCGGTTATGGGCGCAGCGGCCAGAATCTCGCGCGTCTGCTCGAGACGGAGGGTTTCAATTTCATCGCGCTCGATGTCGACCCCAAGCGCGTGAAGGAAGCGGCTGCTGCGGGCGAGCACGTCGTGTACGGAGATGCGGCGCGCCGCGAGGTGCTGATCGCGGCGGGTTTGCTGCGCGCGCGCGCGCTGGTCGTGACAATAGCCGACAGCGCGCTCGCCTTGCGCATCCTCGCGCAAGTGCGCGAGCTCAGGCCGGGACTGCCGGTCGTCGTGCGCATGCTCGACGATGCGGATATCGAGCTACTGCGCGAAGCCGGCGCCACCGCGGTGCTCGCCGAAATCATGGAGGGCAGCCTGATGCTCGCTTCGCACACGCTGATCCAGCTTGGTGTGCCGCTCAATCGCGTGCTCAGGCGCATCCGCGACACGCGCGAGCAGCGCTACAGCCTGTTGCGCGGATTTTTCCACGGCGAGTCCGATGAGATCGAAGACGCCGCCCACGACGCTCGGCGTTTGCTGCATTCCGTGCTGATCACGCCCGGCACTGCCGCGATCGGCAGGACGCTCGCGGAGCTCGATCTCGCAAGCTGCGATGTCGAGGTAAAAGCAGTGCGCCGGCCCGGCATCACGGCGCAGGCGCCGCAACCGGATGCGCGAATCGAAGCGGGCGACGTGCTGGTGTTATACGGCGCCGAGCACGATTGCGCGGCGGCGGAGATACGCTTGATGCAGGGTTGATATCGCCGGATTGCGCAATTTGTGCGCGCAATAAAAAAGCCCGCCGAAGCGGGCTTTTCTGAGTGGGACGTGCGTAAAATTTATTGAACCGCAACCCCGCCGCACGACTTGATGTCGACCGCCGCGTTGTAAAGCATGCCGGCAGCGCCGTTTACCGCGCCGGTAATACACGTTGCGTTGGCGGCGGCGCCATCGCCGTAGGTGACGGCACTCCGGAACGAACCCGTGCCCGGGAAGCCGTCATCGACTTTGCGGTCGAGCTCGGCGACCATCCCGACCGGCATGAGGCCGCCGGTCTTGACGTTCAAAACCGATGCCGGCGTTGTTGACGTTACATCACCGTAGTCCTGGTCATTCACCAGCACCAGAAAGCCGCCGAAGGGATTAGCCGGAGCATTCGCGGAAGTGGAGGCTACAAACGTTCCCGCCGTGGTGCCCATGATCCCGGTATATGACCCGCTGATGAAGCCGGAATGCGACAGGTTGTTCCATACCACCAAGTTCTCCTGCGGATCGATCTTGCCATTGTTGCAACCCAAGGTGCCCGCGGTTCCACAGCCACCACCGGTCGCGCCCGCACCGGGAATATTTGCTGCAGCAAACGCATCGGTCACATCGCCGGGATACTGGCGGTAGCGATCCTGGAAGCCGAGATAGGCGATCTTGACGCCGTCGAGTTGCGCGGCAACGTTGCGCACGCGCGCGGCGTTGATCAGTTCCTGCCCCTTCAATACGCCGCCGAGCAGCAGGCCGATAATGACCAGCACGATGGCGATTTCAATCAGAGTGAAGCCCCGTTGTTTACGCATGGTGTTTATTCCCATTTGTCTGGACCGGCGGCCCAAGTGTGACGAATTCTGCAAGTCTCGTGCCATGTGATTCTATGCGGTTGGCATAAGTAATCGCGTCCGGCCCACATATACGCGATGGGTGTCGAGGTTACCTTAAAACCTCTGCGAGCATTGACGCAACCTTTTGATTAAAAACAGTCTTAATACGCGGATTACCGCCGGGTTGCCGGCGCGAAGCGGCTAAAGGGTTCCGCGAATCCGTGATTTATTGCGGGTTATGAAGTTGCGGGTCAGTCAATTTTTCGACGGCGATGACGATTTCTCGGCTTTTTTCTCCAATTCCTCCAGACGATCCATCAGGAATCGCAACTCGTATTTGTCCTTGATTCCGCCGCTATCCAGGAGCCCGCCGATCAGGATTTTGGCGCTTTCGACTTCGCCCATATCTTCGAGCAGGATAATCTGCATTTGACGGGCCCAGGCCGGCGCGGCGGGCGCGAGCCGGGCTATCTCGCGCGCGTATTGCAAGGCCAGCGGGAGATCCTTGAGGCGGTGTTTGCAGGCGAGGGCCGCATTCGCGAGCCAGCGCCAGCGGAGATTTGGATCGCGCAGAAACTGCGTGTGCACGAAGTCGAACATCAGGCGCTCGCGTGCGGCGTCGGGCACTTGTCCGTAAAGATGGGCGGCCATGAGCAGCGGATACTGGCCGATGGGGTCGAGTGCGAGGATCGAATTCAGCCATTCGATGACGCGCGTATAGTCGAGTTCGCGGAACGGAATGCTGATGCCGGGTTGATTGTCGAATGCCTGCAGATACAGCGTCGTGAGCTGCGCAAGCGGAACGGGTTCGCCTAGGCTTGCGATCCGCAGAGCGGATATGGGAGGCGGCGCGTCGAGCGCCTCAGCGCGCGCGACGGGTTTGGGTTGCGCAGACTGCCAGATGATTTGCGCCGCCAGGGTGACGACCAGTGCAGCGACCACCACGCGAGGCACTGCGGAAATCGGCCGTTCGTCGCGCGAGATCACAGATTCCGGCGGTAAAAATCGAACATCGCGGCGGCAACCAGCAGCGCGGTGTAGAGCAATGCCTGCAACGCACAGTTGCCGACCGTATGCCATCCCGCGGCACCGTCCACCAGCCACGCGCTTTGGGTGAAACGGTCGAGCGCCGGCAATACCAGAGCCAGAGCATCGACGAGATGCCCCATCACCCGGTTAGAGAGTGAGTCCCCTTCCAATATCGGATGGGCGCTGATCAGCCGCACCGCCGCCATGGCGCGCGCCAGCAAATAAAATCCGGCCACGAAACTCGCCGCGGGCATCAACTGGGTGAACGTCAGGATGCAGAATACGCTCAGTGCCGAGACAATGACGAGTTCAAGGGCGAGCGAGCAACTCCACTGCAGCGCGGCGGGCAGCGGAGCCAGCATTATTTGCGGCAGTCCCGCGAGCAGCGCCATTGCAAGCGCGATCAATATGAATCCCAGCAGCCGGCCGAGAATATAGTCTGCGCGCCGCAGGTCGAACGACAAGGTGAGCTCGAGGCCTTTATCGTTGAATTCCCGCACCAGGCTGGTCAGGATATAAAGGCTCAGTACGAAGACCGAGACCAGGCGGGTTGCGGCCGCGGAGAATGCGATCTGAATGCGCGCGCTTTCGGTGATTGCCAGTTGCTGCACAAAAAAAGCGGCGCCGAAAACCAGTGCCAATGCGACGATGAACAGCCACCCGAGGCGCGTGCGCGCCGCTTCCAGCAGCGTGAACCGCGCGAGTGTCGCTATTTGCTGTCGACCCATGGAATAATTGGCTTTGCGCCGAAATCCGGCCAGTATAACCAAAGTGCGACTAATCGAGGCAGGGTGGACATGAGGTCAGACGGGTGAGTGAATCGACTCTCAGCTTGCGAAACTCCGTGCGCCCGCAGTGGTGGTTTGGCGGCATGCTGTTTGCGCTGCATGCCGCGCTCGCGTGGGGTATCGACACGCTTTTTTCCCGCGCCATGCTGCTGGTTCATTTCGGCATATTCCTGATCTGGCAACCGGTTTGGCGCGGCGAGCGCAACCTTGATTCGCGGCAGGCGTTTCTGGTCGTCATCGTCGGCCTGCTGCTCGCGGGCTGGAACAGCTGGTGGTTGATGGCCGTCTGGCTCGCGGTCCTTTTTGCGCTGATCGGCGGCAATGTGCTCGGCAGCGAGCAGCCGCGCCAGCGGATGGCGGCATTGATCGCGGCGTTGTACCTGCTTTCGATGCT
Source organism: uncultured Streptomyces sp. (assembly GCA_964510405.1). Taxonomy (GTDB): domain Bacteria; phylum Pseudomonadota; class Gammaproteobacteria; order Burkholderiales; family SG8-41; genus PALSA-1004. The sequence continues at coordinate 6,937 of CAZEAX010000099.1, forward strand.
GCTCGTGTGGGTGGTGCCCCACCTTTTTGCCGACCAGGAATTCGATACGGCGTTGATTGCGATGGTGCGCTATGCACTGCCGCTGCTGCCGCTTGCGATGATCGTAATTCCGGTGCCGGCCGCCGGCCGTTCGTCGTCGTCGCCGCTCGCAGTCGACCTCTTCTACAGCCTGCTGCTTTTCTTGCTGGTGACCGGGCTTGTGCTTGGCAGCTTTGTCGTCAAGCAAGTGAGCCACGGCAATTACCCGCTGGCACTCGCGCAAAGCCTGATGGTGATGGGGCTCGTGCTGGTGTCGTTGAGCTGGCTGTGGAATCCGCACACCGGCTTCACCGGCATCGGTCATTTGCTGTCGCGCTACCTGATGAGCCTGGGTTTGCCATTCGAGCGCTGGGTCAAAGGTCTCGCCGACCTGGCCGAACGCGAGCGCGATCCTTCGCGCTTCCTGTCACTCGCCCTGCAAAATATGTGCGAGCTGCCGTGGGTCGCTGGTCTTTCATGGCAGGCGGCGCACAGCAGTGGCGAACTCGGTGCGCGCTCGCGTTTCCAGGCCGAATTCGCGTCGCAGGACCTGATGCTCACGTTTCATACCAAATGGTCGCTAAGTCCCGCGCTTCTGCTTCATCTCAAACTGCTCACCCAGATGCTGGGGCACTTCTATGAAGCGAAGCAGCGTGAAGAAGCGCAGCGCATGAATGCTTATACACAGGCGATCTACGAAACCGGTGCGCGTCTTACGCACGACGTTAAAAATCTGCTGCAGTCGCTGCGGTCTCTGTGCGCCGCCGCCGAAAGCAGCAGCGATGACGAGGCGGGTGCCTTGCAGGGACTGGTGAAGAGACAATTGCCTCAAATCGCGCAACGGCTGACGGTAACCCTCGAAAAGCTGCAGGCCCCGCACCAGTTTTCCATGGCGCGGATCAATGCAACGACATGGTGGGAGAGCCTCAAGCAGCGGTATACGCGGGGCGAAATTGCATTTGCCGAAGGTCCGTCCAACACCGATACCGCGGTGCCCGGAGAACTCTTCGATAGCGTGGCAGAAAACCTGCTGCAGAACGCGATTGCGAAGGCGCAAGAACATGCGGGTACGCGCATTGACGTGGCGTTCGACGCGGCATCGGGCGGGTGCTTGACGATACGCGACAGCGGGGAGGCGATACCGAAGCCAGTGGCGACACGGCTGTTTTCAGTGCCGGTGCCCTCGCGCAATGGATTGGGAATCGGCCTTTATCAGGCGGCCCGGCAGGCCGAGCAGGCGGGTTACACGCTAAGGCTCGTCAGCAACGACGCAGGCAACGTATGCTTTGAATTGAGCAAGACGGGCGCCGGCTCCGCCACGACTAAGGCGCGATAACGCGAACCGTGAATCGCCTGAGCGAGCCGATCACCAACGTGACTTTGGGCGTGACTATGCCGGCGTCGGTCACCGCGCTGAAAGTTGTGCTCAAGCACGGCGGCAACGACGTACATTCAGGCGCCACCGTGTATCCAACCGAAGTACGCCAGTTTGCGTTGAACCAACCCGGAAACGTGGTGCCCGGCCAACCCGAGCCGGGGCTGAGGTTGCGCGGCAGGAAGCCCGGCACGGTCGTCGCCGACGGCAGGCACAAGTCGGGGTCGCCGTGCGGTTGGCATGAAAAGTCGGTCACCAGGGCCGGGTTCGGCAGCACCGAGGCGGCGAGAAAATATCGATTCAGTCCGACGGTTATCTCGTTGGCGACCCGCCTTTCCACGAACGAGATCAGATCAGCGACTGTAATGGTGACGAGTCGATCGTTGAAATTGGGATCCGCAGGCTGCGTGACGAACGCAACTCCGCCAGCTGCATTCGCGCCTTCCAGATAGTTGGTCACATTGTTCTGGTTGGCCGTTCCGCTTCGCGACTGCGAACCCACCGGCGCGCCCGGCGCGAAAACAATGGCGACGACATTATTCAGGGAAGAACCACCTGAAATCGACAAGGTGCCCGCGGTTGTGTCATTGATTACGACTTGGCTCGCATAGTCGCGAAAATTGGGCGACAGCGCGTACCACAATCTCTCGCCGTCCGGATCGCGCAAATCCGCCAGTCCCAGCGTGCGCCATGGCAGCCGCCCGACGTAGCTCGGACAATTTGTTCCGGCAAACAGATCGGCAATGCCGTCGTCGGGGACATTGGTGCCCGCGATGTGAGTTACGAGATCGGGACACGGCAGGCTGCCGGGAAGCGAAGCGTCGATTGCCCCGCGCCCTATCAGGGCTTGCTTGGCTTGGGCAAGGACCGCAGACGTTTTTCGTTCGCGCTCGTTGCGCACCTTGTTGGCGCCTAGAGACGTTATAAACCAAGTCGCGGCTGCCGTGCCGATGAGGGCAATCAGCAATATGGCGATAAAGCCGCGATGCATGGCGCGGCGGCGTCTCGAACTACGTCTCATCATGATGGCTCATGAGCCGGTGTTCAGCTGAAAAATATCCCCTAGCGTCGCGCCATCGCAGCATGACCGCAATGTGCGCCGGGGTTTTACCCCGTTTATTTGCAGTGCCGGATATGCCCCTGACCGCGCGACGCGGAAGGTGACATCAGGAAATTATATGCCAGTATTTAAAGATGGGGCGGACGAATGCCGCGCGGGGGTAATGCAGGAAGTTACGGCAATTTCTGGGCCGAGACCATGCGGCTCATCAGGACGCCAGGCGACACCCATACGAGCAAATCGTCAAATGCGGTTCCGGCAACAGCCGAATAAGTGCGGCTGACGAACAAGCAATCGTTGTCGATGTTCTCGAGTTCGTCGGCACTGGTAGGCGCGGTTGATCCGTTGGGGCCGCCGGAAAAAATTACGGCCGGAACCGTGTTATTTGCAAGCGTTGTCGTGCAGGCGCTGTCACCGCAGATCTTCAGTATCCCGACCGTGGTGGTGAACAGGTTTCCGGTACCCGCGGTGCCGGGAGGGTTGCACGCGCCGGTCGGCGCCGTGGTCAGCGAAAAACCATTGACGCTATCGGTGTAGCCGCTATTGACGCGATACTGGTAGCGCTGACCCCACGGGTCGAT
>CAZEAX010000099.1:9980-12812 GCA_964510405.1 uncultured Streptomyces sp.
CCCACGGAATGTTCCCGCCGATGGTTTGGCCCAGATTGATCGCGCCGCAATCCTCGATGCCGTCATTGGCGCCCGCGCCGGTAGTTGCGTCGGGACACGGCAACCGCGGCTTGGCCTGCGCAAGCGCAAACCCGATCAACGCTTCGTTAATTTGATCGAGATCGGCTTTCGCCTGGGAAATTCTCGCTTGCGTGACCTGCGTTGTTATCGGCGTGAGCAGGACGGTCGCGAGCAGCGTGATGATGAGCATCGAGATCGCAATCTCGATCAGGGTGAAGCCGGACCGACGCGTGTAGCGAGTAAGGCGGAAATGAAGTGGCGGCAGGCAGGTCGATGGTGGCATGCGGCACGGCAAGGTCATTGCATCTGCGCTTGCGTTTGCGGCTGCGCTTGCACCGCTGCGTTAATTACCGTCGTCTTGAAGTTGGTATATGAGGTGCTCACGCCGTTAAAGCCCAGCATCGCCATCGTGCCGCTGCCCGGTGCGCCGGCGGTTCCGCCTATCAAGACGCTATTGCTGGGCACGCTGAAAGTGACGGCGCCGCAAGGCCCGGCTGCGGCTAATACGGCCGAGGGTACGCAGTTACTGTCCACTCGGTAGAAGAGCACCGCGTTCCAGTAGTTGGCACTGAACCAGGCCGGCAAAACGAGCGTGGGATCATCGGAAGGAATGTAACCGGACAACACGGTCGTCGAAAACGGCGGAGAGACCACCGTCGATGGAAAAGTGTAAGTGCCGTTGACGGGAACGGCGGCTTGCGCGGGGTAGGGCATGCTGAGCGGGGCGGGATTACTTGGCGCGCTGTAATATTTCTGCAAGGCGGTCTGCACCTCCTTTGCGACGCGCCTCTCTACCAGAGAAAAAATGTCGGCCGGCGTGACCACCGACAACTGATCGTTATGTGTTGAGTCGCGCGCCACTATGGTGGCGGTCAGAGTGGAGCTCGTGTAGCTTTCGAGATAATTTTCAGCGCTATTGACGCTCGTTGCGTCGCGTGTTTGATTGCCTACGGGCTGTCCGGGAGAGATGACAATTGCGACTATCCCGCTTAATGAGTCCTGTCCGGGTTGGCTGACGTTCAGCATTCCCGTTGTATAGGCGTTGATATGATTGGCGGCGAGGTCCTGAAAATTTGCCGACACAGCGTACCAGAGCCGCTCACCGGCGGCATCGCGCAAATCGGGCAAGCCCAGCGTCTGCCACGGCAGGCGACCGACCGACGAGGCGCATGCACCGGAGGTCATGTTCAGGTCGGATAGCCCGTCGTTGTTGGTATCGGGACATGGCAGGCTGCCTGGCTGGGTATTGCTCGATGCGGCACTGGCGATCAGCGCCTGTTTGGCGAGCGCCAGCGCATTACTGTCCTTGCGGCCCTGCTCGTTGCGAACGGCGGTTGCGCTGAGCGAGGCGACGACCACCGCGGTTGCGGCAACGCCAATGGCCGCGATTATGCCGAGCATGGCATAGCCGCGCTGCGCAAATGATTGCCCATTGTTGCCGCGTTTAATCATCGTGAAGAGCGTAAATTTAGCCGGACGCATGCCCGCGCGTTACTTTGCGTTCGTATCGCTGCCAGTTCTTGGCTCGTCGCGTGCGTCATTGTCTACGGCACGCGCAGGCCGTCTCTGCAGTGGCGGCTCAGATTTTACGGCTTCGCGCGGCGGAGCCGGTGTGACTTTTGCCACGTCTCCGGCCGTCTTTTCGCCTTCCGCGGCGGGCTTTACCTCCGGTTTGGGGGCCGGGCGCCGCAAATAGCTCTCTTCGATGGTGCCGCTGACGATCTCCACCGTCTGGCCGACCCTGAGATCAATGCTGCGTCCGCTGTCCGGCACGTTCAGCCTCACCTGGTTGTCGGCCTTCCCGACCGCCGCATTCATGCTGCCGGGCTGTTGTTCGTTGACGATCCGGTTATTGAGCCAGATCGTGTTCTTGCCGTCGCTACGCCGTATCACGCCGTTGACGCTCACGTTTTGCGGAACGGGCGCTGCCGTCGCCTGCTGTTCGCTGTCATTGCCGATCTCGACCCGGATATTCTGTTTGCGCGCATTGTCCAGCGTCGCCCGTTGGGCCGGCGTGAAAAACATGCGCCCGAGGTCGGCCGCCGATACTGCGTTTGCCATCGCCAGCACGGCGAGCAGCAGTATCGTGCGAGCAGCAATCATTTGCGTTCTCCCGACGGACCTGCACGCAAGGTGATCCACGCAAGGTCGCAATCGGCACGCAAATTCGGCTGAAAACGAATGCTGCCACCCGTGTTAGCGCGGTCGAGTTTGCATTCATTGACGGCAAAGAAACCGGCGCCCTGTTTGCCGAGCGCAGTCAGAAAGCTCATCAGATCGCCTTCATGCAGCAGCTGAAAATTGAGCTTCATTACCGATTGATGCAGCGTCAATTGGCCGGGATCGAGTTCCGCCGCGTAAGGATAGGGTTGCTGGGAGCCGATTTGGTACTGCACCCCGAATAGTTGCGCCTGCTGATTTGACAGCCGCAGGCCTTCAAGCCAGTTCAACCGCTGTTCGTCGCCGACGAACCCTATGCGTTGCAGATACTGATAGTTGGGCAGATAGCGTACGATGACTTCTTTTTCTTCGCCGGATTTCTGCAAGCGCGTGCGCGCTTCGCGCATCTGCGTCTGATGTTGGGCGAGTTCGCGCTTGGTGGCGGTCAAGGTCTGATCAAGCTGGTAAATGAGCCCGGCACCCAGGCCGATCACGACGACCAGCACGATCAACGGGGTTTGCAGCGCTTTCAGTTCGGCGGCGTTCATGCGGCCGGCTTCATCTGTACGATTATCGTAAATTCAGCCTTGCCGGCCTGTTCGCGGCTGTCGG
>CAZEAX010000100.1:0-12787 GCA_964510405.1 uncultured Streptomyces sp.
CGACGGCGCGCATGAGATCGGCTTTGACCAGCGAGGCTTCGGTCGCCAGCGCGGCATAGGGGACGGTGTATGTGGGCATGGTTAGAGTTTAGATCCGCAATGATTCAGGTTGGCGAGCCGCCGAAATTGCAGCATCCCACGCGTTGAGAAGATGATTCGGTATCGGGTAACGCGCGGCCACGTCGCGTTGGATAAAAGCCAATGCCTGCCCTTCATGACAGACTACAGGCTGCGCTCCGTCGTAGCGGCTCCAGAATATCGTCAGCTGATAGGCGGGCCAGCCTTCGGTGCTGACGTCGTAAGCCATCAGGTACTGCAGGTCCGCGGCGTCGTATGCGGTTTCTTCGCGCAATTCGCGCCGCGCGCATTCGACCATCGATTCGCCCGGGTCGGCGTGACCGCCGGGCGGCACCCACATGCCGGCATCGCGCAAGCCCGGCTTGTCGTCGCGATGCTGCAGCAATGCGGCGCCATCGCGGCGCAATAGTATTACCGCACCCACCCGGTCAATCACCGCTGAATCCTCGCATTTGCCGCGATGCGTGCGCGATCAGGTGTTTCATTATGTCAGGCACTCTTAGAACGGGCCTTTGAAGAAAGGATCCGGCACGTCGATCGGCAAGCCTTTTCGATTCGCCGTTAATTTTTCGACCGCGCCATTCACTTTGGATTCGGCAATGCCCAACATCTGCCCGACGTTGCGCAGTATCGCTGCGGCATCCGGATAAATGCCGGGCACCATTCCGCGCGAACTTGGCGTGGGATGATCGGGCAGCCCCATCCTGACCGGTGCGGCTTTCAGCGCGGGGAAACAGTTGGCGACGACCTGGGACACGATTTCCGCGCCGACGCCGAATTTCTTGAAACCGGTGTCCACGGTAAGCAGGTGCCCGGTCTGCAGCACCGATTCGAAGACCTTGTCGAGCAGCAGCGGACGCAGCACGCGCAGATCGAAAACAGTTGCCGAGTAGCCGAGTTCTTCGAGCGCTTCGGCCGCGCGCACCGCCTCCAGCGTCATGTACGAAGTGGCGACGATCGTCACATCCTTGCCGTGATGTACTGCCCTGGGTCCGTCGAGCGGCTCGGTGTAATAGCCCGCGGGCACATCGCCCATCACGTAATGACACCAGCGGTGCTCGATCACGATCACCGGATTGTCGTCTTCCACCGCCGCGATCATCAGGCCTTTGCCGTCGCGCGGATAGGTCGGCATGACTACTTTCAGCCCGGGGAAATGGGCAAATACGGCTTCCATACTCTGCGAATGCTCCGGCCCCTGTCCCCAGCCGCGGCCGACTATCAGGCGTATGACCAGCGGCACCTTGTGCCGGCCGTTGCTGATGTAGTGGGCTTTCGCCGCGTTGTTGACGATCTGTTCCATCGCCAGCAACGCGAATTCGACGCGATGAAAACTGATGACGGGACGCTTGCCCATCATGGCGGCGCCGATGGCGACGCCGCACAGGCCGTTCTCCGCCACCGGCATCTCGATGATGCGCTTGGGGTCGATATGCTTGCCGATGCCCGCCGTGGTGCCATAGACGGATGACGGATCGTCGATGCCTTCAGCCATCAACAGGACGGACGGATTGCGCACGGCTACTTCGGTTAAGCCCTCCTTGATCGCGTCGCCAAGGCTGATCATTCGCTTTTGCTGGGTCATATCGATTTATGCGTAAACGTGGTCGGCCGCCTGCGACGGCTGCGGCAGCGGGGCGGCTTTGGCAAACTCGAAGGCCGCATCGATTTCCTGCTTGATCTTCGCCGCCAGCGACGCTTCGTCGGCGGGCGTCAGTTTTCCCTGAGCGTGCAGCTTTGCGCGGCTGGCTTCGAGCGGGCAACGCAGGCGCCAGGTTTCATATTCGGCCTCGGTGCGGTACCCGATGTTGTTGTCGAATCCCGGACCGCAGTGTTCGCGCCAGCGATACGTGTCGAACAGCAGAAAGCTCGGGCCATTGCCCTGGCGGGCGCGCGCGACGGCTTCCTGTGCGGCCTCGAAAACCGCTGCGACGTTGTTCCCGTCGGCGGACGCAAAACTCATCGCGTGGGCGCGCGCGAGTTCGGTAATCGGGCGCGGCGGTTGCCTGTCTTTAAGCGCGGTATATACCGAGTACAGGTTGTTCTCGCACACGAACAGCACCGGCAGCTTGCGCAAGCTCGCGAAATTCGCGCTTTCGTGGAACACGCCCTCCTCGACGGAAGCGTCGCCGAAAAACGCGACGCTCACGTTGTCGTTGCCGTCGATCTGGTCCGCGAGCGCCGTGCCGACCGCGAGCGGGATCGAGCTCGCGACTATGGGTACGCTGGCGATCATGCCTTTCGCGGGATCGGTCAGATGCATGGAGCCGCCGCGCCCGCCTATGCAGCCCGCGGCCTTGCCGTAGATTTCCGCCAGCATGGCGTTGAGATTGCCGTCCATCGCCAGATAATGCGCATGACAGCGATGGGTGCTGAATACGCGGTCCGTGTGTTTTAACGCATGGCAAACGCCGACCGCCGCGGCTTCCTGTCCGATCGAAAGGTGGACCGGGCAGCGCATTTCCTGCTCCGCATACCGCTCCGCGATGCTTTCCTCGACCATGCGAATTCTCAGCATGTCGCGATGCATGCGAAGCAACTGCTCAGTTTGAACGGCGGCGACACGGCTCAAATCCGTACTCCTTCAAGGGCACCGGGAAAAACGGCGCATGCACATGCGAGGATCCAGCGAATCTTCGCGGCGCGCCGACGGGGACACACGGGAATTATCCCGTCCTGCAATTCGCCAAACCCGTTCATTATAAATGGTTAAGAGTGCCTGACATAATGAAACGCGGGCCCGCTCATCAGGACAAATTTCAGGCGGGAATGTCAGCGTATCGTCCATTCCGGATCCACTTCCAGAATAGTCCAGTAGTAATCGCCGGAATAGCCGGCTTCGCGCAGGAGATCAACCCAAAACTGCGGAGGGCCGTAGGTGCGCGCGGTGAGCACCCAGTCGAGGAACGTTTGTTCTTCCTCCGGGTTGCGGTAAGTGTCCATCTGCACGTAGCCCTTGCCGGGCGCTATCCGTTCCATTTCGCGCAGGGCCTGCACGCAGCCGGCACGCTCGAGGTTGTGGATGGTGTTGATCGAAAGCACCGCCTGAAAGCTGTTGTCCGGAAACGGCAGATACGTCGCATTGCCGAGGTGCAGCCGGCCGATGACTTCGGGTTCGCAGTGCGTCACGGCGTACGCCGATATATCCAGTCCGAATACCTCCAGCCCCGGACATACTTTGAGCAAATCCTTGACCAGGAAACCCTTGCCGCATCCCACGTCGAGAACGCGGTCGCCGGACTTGAGGTTGAAATGGCGCACGATATCTTCGGCAATCGGAATCCAGCGGCCGTCGTAACGATAGCCGCCGTAACCCTGCTCGCGGGTGCCGTCGAAGTACTCCATGCCGAACTGCATCGCGATTGCGCGGTTCTCTTCCTTGTTGCCGAGGCGCGCTTTGACATTGCGTTTGGCGCGGGGGTAGCGCGCGAGCAGATTTATTTCCGGCACGGGTCGGCCTCGATCATTTGACGATGGACCCGCGCGATACCGTCTGCGGGCGGCGTGAAGCGGAAATCCGGGAACGCCTTGATCAGATTAGTCACATCGTAGTGGCGCTGCGTGATGGGATTGGCGCGCGGGGTGGCAATGATTTCAACGGGGCTGGCGAATTGCCTCGCCACGATTTCCGCAATTTCGTAAAACGACCGCGAAATTCCCGTGACAACGTTGAGCAGGCCGGTGGTTTTGGCGAGCAGGCAACGCGCGGTGAGCGCCGCCACGTCGTCCACGTGGATATGGTCGCGGATATCTTCGCCGTTACCGAACAGCGTGATCCTGCCGTCCTTTTGCGCGGCGCGGCGAAAGCGGTTCGGGCCGTACGAGTTGTGGGTATCGTCGAGCCCGTACACGAGCGTCGGACGCAGGACCAGCACGGGAACGTTCGCGAGGTTGCGCGCCATGATCTCGCGCGCGTAATGCATCGCGCCGTAGAGGTCCTGCGGACAAGCCGGGGTATCTTCGGTGACGCGGCTGACCGCGGTCCCGTAGACCGCATCCGAACTGAAGTAAACCAGATGCGCGCAACCGGTCGTCTCGATCGCCTTGCATACGCTCTGCATGAGCGTCAAATTTCTGATCAGGGCCGCGGCATCGCGGCCTTTGTCCGGCGTGATTGCCGCGATCATCACGACCGCATCCGCGGGTTTGATTAACGCGGCGAGTTTGCCGGCAGCCGCAGCGTCGGCGAGATTCACCTCTTTGGACGAAACCGCTACGACGGGCACGGCAAGCGCCGCGAGCCGGCGGCCGATGGCGGCGCCGACAAATCCGCTGGCGCCGAGCAATATCACTCTGCCGGGGTTTCGATTCATGGCCGCACGCCAAGAGTCAGGCGCCTGAGTCCGGCAGACTGGCATTCGCCCGCGTTCAGGATCGCATACGGATCGATTGCCACCCTGCCTTGCATGCATTGCGCGATGGCAGCGGGATTCAGCTTGCCGAATTGCGGCCACGGCGTCATCACGACGAGCGCGTCGGCGCCGGTGCAGGCATCGAGTTCGGACGTCGCATCGTGACGGCGGGGATTGGGCGCGGCGGAACCCGGCACCACCGGATCGAACACGCGCACGCGAAATGGCTTCAGGTATTCAAGCAACGCTATCGACGGCGAGTTTTTGATTGAATGCGTGTCCTGTTTGTAGGCAAGCCCCAGCACCGCAATCACCGGGTCGTCCAGTTTGGAAAGCACTTCGCGATATACGGTACGCAGCGCCCAATCGCGGCGATGGCGGCTGTTGGCGACCCACGCGCGCACGACGCAGGCGTCGGTGCCGTAGCGGTCGGCAAAACTGCAGACCGTGGCAAGGTCGCGCTCGAGGTTGCCGCCGGCGATGCCCAGGCCGGGCGCGAGATAGGAATACGCGCCGATGCGCTTGTCGAGCTTGAGCGCAGGCACGATCTCGGCCCAGTCCGCGCCGATGTTTTCGCACAACTCGGCCAGCGTGTTGGCGACGCTGACCGACGCGACCAGGCACATGTTGATCGAAATCTTCGCGAGCTCGGCGCTCTCGTAACGCATCGGCAGAACCGGACACGCGTATTGCGCAAGGGTGGTTGCGTAAGCGGCGGGCAGCGGCGCGGACGGATCCGCGCAACCGACTATGTAGCGTTCGGGGAGCAGCGCGCGCTCGACTGCGCGGCCGAAAATAAGCGTTTCGACCTGATAGTAAAGCATTCGATTTTCGCGTTGCTTGCCGCGCGTAAATCCCGGAGGCACCTGGGAGAGCACCACGATCACCGCGTCTTCGCGTGTTGCCGCGAACACTGCATCCAGCAGATTGTCGATCGTGTCGAGACTGCTGTTGCCCTGGTCGTCGGTCGCTACGTCGGGCGCGACAAACACCACGTCGCAGGCCTTGAGTGCGCTCGACGCCGCCGCAAACGCAAGCCGCGGCTTGTTTTTGGCTGCGAGCTCGTCCAGCCGCGGTTCCGACACCGGCAGTTCGCCGCGCGCGAGCGCGGCAATGCGCGCCGCATCCGGGTCGTAGCAGACGACGGTGAAGCCTTTTTCCGCGGCTGCAATACCCGACACCAACCCCAGGTGGGTCATGCCGGCAAAGCCAAGCACGGCTTGCATCAAGCGGTTCCTGCCGCGCGCTGGCGCGCGTGGATTTGCGACAATCCATCGCGCCAGTGTTTGAAGCGGAAACCGGGAAACGCCTGCGACACGGCGCGATTGTCGAAGGGCCGATAGCCGCCGTGCGGCATCGGACCGCTGCGCGGACTGGATCGCACTTTAACGATCGGCGGAAAATCCGCGGCGACGAATTCCGCCAGCTCGCGAAATGACACTACGTCGCCCGACACCGCATTGGCCACCCCGGTGCTTTGATGCAGGACGATCAATCGCACCAGTTCGGCGACGTCCCCGACGTCGACATGGTCGCGCCGTTCTTCGCCTTCGCCAAACAGCACGATCTCTTTGCCGGACGCCGCCAGCCGGCGGAAGCGGTTCGGGCCGTAGCCGTTGTGCGGGTCGTCGAAGCCGTAGACCAGCGTGGGACGCACCAGCGCCAGCGATCCGGCAAACGCCTGCCGCAAGGCGATCTCCCGGGTCAAATGCATCGCTCCGTGCAGCGACGATGGTTCCGCGCACGATGCTTCGGTGAGCGCGTCACGCGAATCTTTGTAGACGGCATCGGAGCTGATGTATACGACGTGCGCGACCGGGCGGCGCTCCAGCGCGGCGCACACCGCTTCGGCCATGATCAGGTTTTCCCGCAGCATGCCGAGGTCCTTGCACGGAGCCCTGGCCGAGGCAAAGACCAACGTGTCATCCGGTTTCAGGAAGTTGCCGAGGCGCACCGCCGCGTCGGCCGCGGTCAGGTCCAGCGCCGGTCTGCCGAGCTCCAGAGTCGGCACTCCGTCCGCAGCAAATCGACGCACGATCGCACCGCCAATAAACCCGCTCGCGCCCATGACGACAACCCGCGCAGGTTTTTGAGGTTCGGAACGAAGATGCGTCAACATCGCGAAAGCCTTATGCGGTTTTTGCTTCGGCGTTCACCGCCATGCCAAGCGTGGTGAGCACGTCATTGATCCAGATGTCGTTGTCGATATTGGTTCCGCCATTCGCGCACAGGGCCTTGAAATGGCGATACTCGAGCGCCCACGTCGGATCCGGCTGTATCAGCATCACGGATTCCTCGTCGGGACGGCCGCTGGGTAGCTTGCGGTCGCGCACCGTGAACGTGCTGGGCCCCCATTTGCACAACGACTGGATGTGGGCGCTGCCGCGCTCGGCGAAAATGTCCGCGTAGAAATGATTGCGCCAGGACAACAGCGTCGTCTCGAGCTGCAATACCGGATCGGCGTTGGAGCCGAACACGACGTAATCCGGCGCGCGGTTCTCGAACCGGTTGACGGAATGCAGGACGAACTGCTGCGCGGGTTTTCCAAACCAGTACAAGATGGTGTCGAGCAGGTGCGAGCCCAGGTCCGGCAGCACTCCCGCGCCCTGATCGCGCCACGCCGAATTCCGCACCAATCGCGCGGTGCCGTTGCCGTAGAACATGCGCGCGCTGTAGATTTTGCCGAGCCGCCCCGAGTCGATCAGCGTTTTCATGCGCACAAAATGGGGCTCGAACCGGTGATTGTAGGCGGTATAGCAGACGCTCCGGTTGGTCGCGGCCAGTTGCTTCAGGCGCAGCAGGTCCGCGGGGTCGTCGGCAAACAACGGCTTCTCGACCAGCAGGTGTTTGCCGTTGCTCAGCAGATCGGTCAATAACTCGATCTTTGCCGCGTCGGGAGTGCACACCAGGGCGGCGTCATAGTTGCCGGGCGGGATGTCCGCGAGGGATTTGTAATTCGCTTCGGGATGAACGGGATCCACCGTCGCCACGACATCGGCGCCGGCAACCGCTCTGCGCTTGTTGCCCTGGACGCCGAGGCCGACGACTACGACGCGCATCGATGCATCATTGCCCATCGTAGTGGTACAGGGTGTGCGTTTCGACGCGATGGATTTTTTTTCTGACCGTTTCCGGAACCACCGGATGGTTGCCATCGTGCTCGCATTCCACGCCCGCCGCCATGCTGCCGAGTATCGACGCAATGACCTCATTCCTGGTGGCTATCATCGCGAGCGTCGCGTAGGCCAGCAAAGCGTCGCCGGCGCCCACTGCATCCACCACTTTTTCCACAAAGCTGTCGATGGAAAAGAACGCACGATAAACCACCGGCGAGTGCCGGTATGTAATGGTGCCGCGCTCGCCAAGTTTGAGAATCAAAGTCTTGCATTTGGAGCGTGTATGCAGCTCGAGCGCGAGCGGGCGCACCACCGAGTCCTGGTCGCCCAATGCAAACCGCGCCTCGCGTTCGTTGGGGGTGATCAGGTCGAAGCCCTCGAATTCGAGGATGTTGCCCCAGCGGCTTGCCACCTGGCTATCAGCGACGCGATAGGCGCCGGGCGGAATGGCGGAGGTCAGCTCGGGTATGGTGTTGCGATTGAATACGCCATGCCGAAAGTCGCTGAACACGACAGCGTCGGCCGCATTGTCCCTGATCTGCTGTTTCAGGCGCTGCACGATTTTGTCGGAAATCGAACGGTTGTCCAGCGTGTCGACTTTGAGCAGGCGATAGCCTTCCGCCACTATTGCGTTTTTGTTGGTCGTCGGGCGCGTCTCGTCGATCAAGGCCAATACCTTGACGCCGGCTTTTTCCAGGTCCTCCAGCACAAAATCCTTCAGCGCATCGTTGCCGAGCACGGTGGAGAACGTCACGTCGGCGCCCGCGGCCTTGAGGTGCTTGGCGACGATCGCGGCGCCGCCCGTATAGTCGATTTTTTTCTGGAACAGCACGCTCATCGTCGGCGTTTTGGTCATGCCGCCTATCATGTTGCAATAGCTGTAGCTGTCGACAATCGTATCGCCGACCACGTGGACTTTGACGCCCTTGAATTTGTCGAGGGCCGCGTTGAGGTCGTTGAAATTGATGTCCTCGGCTTTCATCAAGGCCATGAGTTTTTCGGTTGCGATGTTCGGCGGGGCGAGCTCGATCAGCGCGGACGACGAATAAACGATGTCGCCGGGCGTGAATATGATTTCGCCGCCGTACGATTCCAGCACCTGCATTTCCTCGTGGGTCTTGGGGTTGACGCCGCTGCTGGAATACTCGTAGCCCTTGGCGAAATAATCGGGCTGGATGAGGGCCAGGTTTTTCAGCGGCGTCGGCTCGTGGTCGACGATCACGTAATCGACCACTTCCAGCGCCGCCAGATTGATCGCGCGCAAATCTTCGGGGACGTAGGGGCGAAGATTGGCCTTCATGATGTGCTCGTCCGCGGTCAGGCTCGCGACCAGTATGTCGCCCTTGGTTTTCGCGTACAGCAGGTGACGGACATGCCCGGGATGAACCACGTCGAACGTACCGTGGCACATGATCACTTTTTTCTTCCGCGGGCGCGGGCCGATGATCGCGCAAAGCTCTTCGACCGTCTTGATCTTGTGCTCGATCAGATTCTTGCTTCCCTGATCCATCGTTTACTGGCCTTTCGATGACAACATTGAGAACCACGTTTGGGTGGCGCGGGCTATGCTATCCGGGTCCCACAGGGGGGCGTTCCGCCAGTACTCGATGTTGTCGAGTATGCGCTTTACGCCTTCTTCAAAACTTACCCGTTGTTTCCAGTTCAGTTCGGCCTGGATTTTGGTGATGTCCGCCCACGTGCAGTCCGGTTCGCCGGGGCGCTTGGGTATGTACTGCACGGGGCCGCCCAGCAATTCGATCAGCCGGTTGACCGACTGCGGATTGCCGGCGCCCAGATTGTAAATTTGTCCCGAGCGCGCGGTTTCGGCGGCCAGATAAAACGCCTGCGCAACGTCGGTCGCATACAAAAAATCCCGCGACTGCGTGCCGTCGCCCACGACGGTGAACGGTTTTCCCTCCAGCTTTTGCTTGAGGAAAACGCCAAACACGGCGCCGTACGCGCCGGACGTGCGCGAGCGCGTGCCGTAAGCGTTGAAGATGCGGATCGAATTGACCGGCAGCTTGTATACCTGATGCCAATGGAACGTTGCCTGCTCGCCCTGGTATTTGGACAGCGCGTACGGATACTGCGGCGCAAGCGGGTGATCTTCGCGCGTCGGCACCTGCGCCAGCCCGTAGCACGAGGACGACGCGGCATAGACGAATTTCTCCACCTTGGCGCTGCGCGCGCATTCCAGCATGTGGACGGTGCCCTGCACGTTGACGGACATGTATTCCATTGGCATTTCGATGGACGGCACGATGTCGCCTATGCCGGCAAAGTGAAAAACGTAGCGGACGCCCTGAAACAGCGCGTCTCCCGGCGCGAAGCCGCGGATGTCCCGCTGCTCGAACGCCAGATCGGGGTTGCCCGCATGCTGCGCGAGGTTTTGCTCGCGCCCGCCGACCAGATTGTCGATGACGCGCACCGCAAAGCCGCTCTCCAGCAGCGTGTCCACCATGTGGCTGCCGATGAATCCGGCGCCGCCGGTGACTACTGCAATCGGACGGCCTGTCATTTCGCGTTCAATTCTTTCAGCCGGCGGACGTTGAAATAGGCGGTGTCGGTCAGGCTGTCGGGAAGCTTGCCGGCCTTGAAGGCGACGCACAGATCGCGAATGGCGTCTTCAACGCTGCGCTTCGGCTTGAAGCCGAGCACGCGCTGGATCTTGTCGGAGTTGACATGGTACGAGCGCAGATCGTCGCTCGGGGTCGTGACGATCGGTATGTCGCCTTTCTCGGGAAACATTTCCTGGACTATGCGCTTCGCGGTCTGGGCGATTTCCATGATCGACATGTTCTGGAAACCCGCATTGAATATCTGCCCGGCGATTTTTTCGTTCGGCAGCGTCAGGATATGCAAGTACAAGTCGACCATGTCCTGCACGTGCAGGTTGGGCCGCTTCTGCGAGCCGCCGAATACGGTGATCTTGTTGTTGTTCACCGCGTGGTTGGTCAGAATATTGACCGAGAGATCGAGCCGCGTGTGCGGCGCATATCCGCAGAGGGTGGCCGGGCGGATGGTCACGCACGTAAAGTCGGGCGATTGATGCTTGAACAGCAGCGGTTCGCACATGCCTTTATATTTGTTGTAAAGCGTGAGCGGCACCAGCGGATGATCCTCGGTTACGTTGGGCGAATTGGAAACGCCATAAACCGAGCTTGAAGAGGCGTAAATAAACCGCTTCACGCCTTTTTTCTTTGCCGCAACGACCATCGGCTCGAAGGCGTCCAGATTGATCGACGTCGACAGCTTTTCATCGAGTTCGAAGCTGGCGTCGTTGGAGATGCACGCCAGGCTGATAACCGCATCGGCGCCATCGAGCGCGCGCTCGAAAGCGGCCGTGTCGCGGATGTCGCCTTTTACGACGGTGAGCTGCGGATTTTTTTTCGGCAGAAAATCATTGCCGAAGAACATGGTGTCGAAAACGGTGACTTTATAGCCCGCATCGAGAAGTTGCGGCACCAGCAGGCTGCCCACATAGCCGGCTCCACCGGTGACGAAGACGTGCTTGAACATGTTATTTCCTTTTGATGGCAACTCTACGCGGGGGTCCGGGTCGCAATGCGGTAGCCCGCGGCGCTTGCGTCTTTGTAGAACATTTCTACGGTTTCAAGCGAATAGGCATCCAGTTCCTTGCCGACCAATGAAAGCTTTTTGAGAATGTCATTGGTCGCCGTGATGATGTGGCAGCCGATCGCATCCGCCTGGAAAATATTGAGCAGCTCCCGCGGGCTCGCCCAGATCAGTTCCGCCTTCGGCTTGGTTTTGAGGATTTTTACCGCTTCGGCCATCAACGGGACCGGATCGCGGCCGGTGTCCGCAATGCGTCCCGCGAACACCGACACGATCGCGCCCGTTGCGGGCGCCAGTCGGGCGGTAATGCGCTCGACCTGGTCAAGCGTCATCACGGCGGTCACGTTGAGCTGAACGCCGGCATGGGACAGCCTCTCCACGAGGTCGCCGCAGAATTCGCCCCTGGTGTTCGTGACGGGGATCTTGACGTTGACGTTCCTGCCCCAGGACGCGATTTCCATGGCCTGCTTTTCCATTTCGCCGAATTCGTCGGCGAACACTTCGAATGAGACAGGGCGGTCGGTCACCACCTTGAGCACTTGCTGCGCGAAAGCCTTGTAGTCGGTCACGCCGGCTTTGCGCATCAGGGTCGGGTTGGTGGTGAAGCCTTTGATGGCCGGGTTGGCCGCCATTTCCTGGATGCCGGAAACGTCGGCGCCATCGGCGAAAAGTTTGACTTTCAGAGCTTTGATGTCGGTCATGTATTCCCCTGGAACTTGCTGCGAGTTACGGACGGCTTGATAGCAATCTTGCTACTTCGGCCAACGATTCTACGGTGACATACGGTTTCTGCGGGCGCTTTTCATCGTAGCCGTAGTCGATAAAAAAGCCCTGGCAGCCGGCGGATTGGCCCGCGGCAATATCCCGCCAGCGGTCCCCGACCATGTAGCTTGCTTCAAGATCGATGCCGAGATCGCGTGCCGCGTTTATCAACAGGCCCGGCTTCGGTTTGCGACACGCGCAGCCGTCTGTCTCGACATGGCGGCATACGCCGATCGCGTCGATTGCAAGCTCGTTCAGCAGACGGGAATGCATGGCGTCCAGTACATCGGGCTGCAATTTGCCGGTCGCGATGTCCGGCTGGTTGGTGACCACGACATTGAGAAAGCCGGCCGCGCGCAATTGTTGCAGCGCTGCGGCCGCGCCGGGAATGATTTCAAAGTCGTCCAGCCTGACGGGAGCGAACGGTTTGCCTGCGCGAACGAGGGAGCGATTGATGACACCGTCGCGGTCCAGGAAGATGGCTTTATGCAAGGCCAAACGGAATATCCATTTACCACTTGGTGGCGAGTTGCTGCAGCACCGGATGCGAAACGAGGCAATGCCATACGACGGCCTGGAACGCCTCGGTATGCGGCGTCACGCGCGCGGCATCTGCGGTCGGCACGACCACCACGCAATCACCGACCTGCTTGGTGTAGCCGCCATCGCGGCCGACCACGCCGAAAATTTTCAATCCGTGCAGCTTGGCTTCCTTGAGGCCGAAAACGATGTTGGCGCTGACATTCTTTTCGAGGTTGCCGCCGCCGACGGAAAACACGAACACGGCGTCGTTCTTGTTGGCCTTGCTGACTTTGAGCCAGCCGGCGAATACGGTTTCCCAGCCTTCGTCGTTGGTGCGGGCGGTCAGTTCGGAAACGTTGTCCGTCGGCGCGTAAGCCTCGA
>CAZEAX010000101.1:0-12752 GCA_964510405.1 uncultured Streptomyces sp.
TGTCGCCGCGCATGCGGTGGTAGCGGACGAGCGCGTCCATCAGCGTGTCCTGGAACGCGTGCCCCATGTGCAGCGTGCCGGTCACGTTCGGCGGCGGCAACTGGATGCAATAGGCGGCCCGCGAAGTGTCGCCGGATTGCGCGAAGTAACCGCGGCTTTCCCATTCGGGATACCAGCGGTCTTCGATGGCGCGGGGTTCAAAGCTCTTGGCGAGTTCCATTTTGGCGGGAGGCGGCGCGGAAAAGTCGCGCATTATACCGGACGCTTCCGGCGCATCCCCCGGCGCCGCGGCGGGCGTAGCGTCGGTCAGACGTAGCTGCTGCAACTGCTTTTGCAGCGTTTCCTCGATGGAAGCGCGCACCATCGTGTTGATGTTGGTCTTGAGTTCGGCGCTGATTTTATGCAGGGCCTGGTCGAGCGCGCCGGCGACGTCGGGCATGAACCGGTTTTGCAGTACTTCGGCGATTTGCGCGTCCAGTCCCTGCTTGAGTTTTTGATAAACGCCATGCTCGAGGTTTTGCGCCTGCACCCGCGAGATAATTTCGCCGCTGTGCGCGGGTTCGGATGGTGTTTCGCGCGCCGGTTCCGGCGCGCCGCTCGCGGTTTGCGCCGGCGTCGCCACGATGTCCGTCAGCGTGGGTATCGCCGATGCGTCGAGAGTCTCCGCGATGGGCTCGGTGAGCGTCGGGATCGCGCCCGCGTTGGCCGCCGGCTTTAAGCCGGCGCGATGCCGGTTAAGCAGCGCATCGGCGCGGCCCAATACGTCATCGGTCTCCGCACTATCGTCGCTGTTGCCCGGCTCGCTCATGATTCAACGCGCATTTACTGCGCGCTCTTGGATAGGTCGTGGCTCTGGATCGCGTAGCCGCGGTCGCGGTAGAACTTGAACCGCGCGCGCGCATGAGCGCGGTCTTCCTCGTCGAGGCTCACGATTTCGATCAGGCGCTGGAACCGGCTGAAGAACGGCGGCCACTCGGCGCGCAGGTTGATCAGCACCTCGTCATGCGGGGAATGTGATCCGTCGTGATCGACGATTACCGGCGTCACGGCTGCCAGCGGGTCGGCGGCCGTGCAGTGCGGAATGAAGCTTACCGCCTGCGCCGTCCACAAGAGGCGGCCAAACTTCGCTCCCGCGTCCGCATCCGGGCAGAAAGCCAGCACCCGCAGGCCGCGCGCGCAGGCCTTGGCGCTTAATGCGCACGCCGTTTGCAGCTTGTTTTCGACGTGAAAATAGAAATCGATCTGCGTCATTACGGACGCGTCGCGCGATTGATCAGGAACTGCGTAAGCAATGGCACGGGCCGGCCAGTCGCGCCCTTGGCCGCGCCGGATTTCCACGCGACGCCGGCGATGTCGAGGTGCGCCCATTTGAATTTCTTGGTGAAGCGCGCAAGAAAGCACGCGGCCGTGACGCTGCCCGCCGGCCGGCCACCGATGTTGGCGAAATCGGCGAAATTGCTTTTGAGCTGCTCCTGGTAATCGTCCCACAACGGCAGGTGCCACGCGCGGTCGCGCGCGGTCTGTCCCGCTGCGAGCAGTTCCTGCGCCAGCGCTTCGTTGTTGGAAAAAAGTCCGCTGGCCACGTGGCCGAGCGCAATCACGCACGCGCCCGTGAGCGTTGCGATGTCGACGACGGCCTGCGGCTCGAAGCGTTCCGTGTAGGTCAGCGCGTCGCACAATATGAGCCGGCCCTCGGCATCGGTGTTGAGGATCTCCACCGTCTGTCCCGACATGCTGGTCACGATGTCGCCGGGTTTGGTGGCCGACCCGCCGGGCATGTTTTCGGTGGCGGGAATGACGCCGACGACGTTGATCGGCAGCTTGAGTTCAGCCACCGCGCGCAGCGTGCCGAGCACGCTGGCGGCGCCGCACATGTCGAATTTCATTTCGTCCATTTCGGGCGCGGGCTTCAGCGAAATTCCGCCGGTGTCGAAAGTGACGCCTTTGCCGACCAGTGCATAGGGCTTCGCGCCGCGCGGCCCGCCATCGTACTTGAGCACGATCAATTTCGGCGGTTCGACACTGCCGCGCGCGACCGACAGGAGCGAACCCATGCCGAGCTTTTCCATGTCTTTGCGTTCTAGTACCTGCACGCCGAGCTTGTGCTCTTTCGCGAGATCGCGCGCGGCCTGCGCGAGATAAGCGGGCGTGCAGACATTGCCGGGCAGATTGCCGAGATCCTTGGCGAGACTCATGCCGTGCGCGATTGCGGCGCCCTGCTTAAGCCCTGACTGGCCGGCGGCCAGTTCGCTGCGTTCTGCGACGAGCAAAGTCAGGTGGCGCACCCCGCGCGCGGCTTCGCGTTTGCTTTTCATGCGATCGAACCGGTACGTTGCATCGGTCGCGGCGATGGCGGCCTGCGCGGCGCGCCAGGCGACATCGCGCTGCTTTACGCTCGCCGACAGGCACAGGACCGCATCCGTGACGCCCGTATGTTTCAGGGCGGCGATCGCTTTGCCCGCGGCGACTCGAAATTTGCCGTCGTCGAAGTCGCGTTCGCGGCCGAGTCCGACCAGCAGCACGCGCGCGGCGGCGACGCGCGGCAGTTGATGCAGCATGAGCGTGGTGCCGGACTTGCCTTCCATGTCGCCGCGCTTCAATGCCGCGGCAAGTTGTCCGCGCGCCGCGCGGTCGAGTGCCGCGCCCGCGGGCGACAGCTTGCGCGGCTCGAATACGCCGACGATGATGCAGCCTGCGCGGATGCGCTCCGGGCTGCCGCTTTTTATGCTAAATTCCACGCCGTTCTCCCGAGGATGAGTTGGTGCAAGTCCATCGCTGATTATCTTCGCTATCCAGGCAAAAATCAAAGCGGCAACGCGTGAAAATATTTCATAATTCCCTGGTGCGCGAATGCGCCGGCACGGCGATCGCGACTTTCGTGGTGCTGCTCGGCATCACGGTGACGACCCAGCTCGTGCGCTTTCTCGGGCTCGCCGCCGGCGGCTCCATCACTTTTACCGGCGTGTTCGCGCTGCTCGCACTCACGTCGTTCAATTATCTGCCCGTGCTGTTGTCGCTTACGCTGTTTATCGCGGTGCTGATGACGTTGTCGCGCGGCTACCGCGATTCGGAAATGATCGTCTGGTTCGGCGCCGGGCTGGGTCTGATGCGCTGGGTGCGGCCCGTCATGTCGTTTGCGCTGCCGATCGTGCTGCTGGTCGCGCTCTTGAGCTTTTTATTGTCGCCGTGGGCGATCACGAAGAGCGAAGAGTTCCGGAACTACATGGACAACCGCGACGATGCGTCCCAGGTGACGCCCGGCGTGTTCCGCGAGTCGAAGCAGAACGACCGCGTGTTTTTCGTCGAGAACGTCAACGAAGGCGAGAACATGGTCGCCAACGTGTTCGTGAGCTCCACGCAGCACCATAAGACCGGCGTGATGGTCGCCAAGCGCGGATTTATCCAGACGGCCGACAACGGCGACCGTTTTCTCGTGTTGCTCAACGGGCGGCGTTACGAAGGCACCCCCGGCACCACCGATTACAAAATCAGCGAATTCGAGCGTTACGCGATGCGGATCGAAGCGCGCGACGCCAAGGCCTCTGCACCGTCCGCCAAATCGCTGCCGACGCTTGCGCTGATGCAGGACCCGACACCGCTGAATCTGGGCGAACTCGCGTGGCGCATCGGGCTGCCCACGTCGGCGCTCATCCTGGCGCTGCTCGCGATCCCGCTTTCGTTCGTGAATCCGCGGGCGGGCAGATCGCTGAATCTCGTCATGGCGATATTGATCTACATGATTTACAACAACGTGATCAGCATCAGCCAGGCCTGGATCGCGCAGCAACGCGTGAGTTTGCCGGTCGGCGTGCTCTGCGTGCACGCGGCCATGCTCGCACTTCTGCTCCTGCTATTCGTGCGGCGCCTGACGCTCTTTTCGGTGGTCCGCTTTCTCAAATGAAAATTATCAAGCGTTATCTGTCGGCCGAGATCACCACGTCAACCGCGCTCGTGTTTGCGGCCTTGCTGATGCTGCTCGCGCTGTTCGACCTGATACACGAACTGGGCGAACTGGGCAAGGGCGGCTACCGGCTGCTGCATATTTTTGCGTACGTGCTGCTGAGCGTGCCGGGCCACGTGTACGAGCTTTTTCCGATCGCCGCGCTGATCGGCACCCTCTTTGCGATTGCGCAGCTCGTCGCCAATTCCGAATACACGGTCATGCGCGTTTCGGGCGTGTCGATACCGCGCATGGCGCTGACGCTGGTCGAAGTCGGTCTCGTCTTTTCCGTGCTGACTTTCGTGATCGGCGAATTCATCGCGCCGCCGGCCGAGCAG
This sequence comes from uncultured Streptomyces sp., assembly GCA_964510405.1. GTDB lineage: Bacteria > Pseudomonadota > Gammaproteobacteria > Burkholderiales > SG8-41 > PALSA-1004. Next base: position 4,279 of record CAZEAX010000101.1, read on the forward strand.
TTCGCGCAGCAAATGCGCGCAAAGGCAATTACCGGCGTGATCGCGCAGGAATTCCGCTCGGGTCTGTGGGTCAAGGACGAGCGTAATTTCGTCAACGTCGCCCAGGTGCTGCCCGACTCCGTGCTGGTGGGAGTCAAGATTTATGAGTTCGACACGGACCACCGGCTGCGCCGCATCAGCCTCGCGCAGCGCGGCGAGTATCAACAAAACAACAAATGGCGTTTGCACGACGTGGAGCAGACAAATTTCGACGATAACACGACGACCGTCAGCCGGATTGCGCAGGCCGACTGGCGCTCGGTGCTTGAACCCGGGCTCTTGAGCGTGCTGCTGCTGGTGCCCGAGCAGATGTCGGCTTTTGCGCTTTATTCATACGTGCAGCATTTGCGCGAAAACAATCAACAGACTTCGCGCCACGAGATCGCGTTCTGGAACAAGCTGATCTACCCGTTCGCCGTGCTCGTGATGATGGTGCTGGCCCTGCCTTTCGCGTATTACCAGCAGCGCGCCGGCGGCGTGGGCGGCAAGGTTTTTGCGGGCATCATGCTCGGCATCGGCTTCTGGATGCTCGGTCGCCTCTTCACTTTCCTCGGGTTGTTGCGCGACTGGCCGCCATTCTGGAGCGCGATTCTGCCGACGTTGATGTTCCTCACCCTGGCGATGGTGATGATGTGGTGGGGGGAACGAAGATGAGTCGCGTGCCGGCCAGCCGGTCGTGCAGAAACTGGCCGTCGCGATCGACGAGCGCCCACCAGAATCCGCCGCCCGCCAATGCAATGCTCGCGAGCGCGAGCAAATAACGCACGGTTGCGCGGCCGACCGACAGGGCTCCGCCTTGTCGCGTTACGAGGCGAATGCGCCAGGTTTTCATCGGCAGCGTCTGGCCGCTGCGTGTCCAGCAGTAAACAAAGTAGGCGGCGCAGATCGTGAGCAGGCACAACTGAAACAGCGGCCGTGCGAGCGCGGCCGGCAGCAATTGCTCGACCGCGAGAAACGCCCACCCGGCTGCAAACAGGACCGCCGCGAGCAGCAGTACTTCGTAGCAGAGGCTGCCGAGCCGCCGCGCAAAAGTCGCGGCAGCGACGGCGGGCGCCGGGTTGTCATTCAAGCGTGAGAGCTGCGGCGGTTACTGCGGGGTCGTCGCCGTCGCGGGATCGCCTGCGGGTTCCGGCTTGACAACGAGCGACTGCTGGTACTCCTGCCACTGGGCCTTGACCTGCTTGCGTTTATCCGGCGGCAGCTTTTTGATCGTCTTGTAGTTTTCACGCGCAACCCGGCGTTGCTCGGGCGTGAGTTTCGCCCATTCTTTCATCTGCGCCTGCAATCGCTGCTGTTGCACCGTTTTCATTTTCGGGTAGGCATTCGCGACCTTGACCCATTTCGCGCGGCGCAGAGTGTCGAGTTCCTGCCAGTCGTCTTTGAGCGGCGCCAGCACTGTCTGCTGCGACGGAGTCAACTCCGCCCAGTCAGGCTTGGCAGGTTGGGGCTGAACAGCTGCTTTGGGCTGGACGGGTACGGCGGCGCTGACCGGGGCGACGAGATTTAAGCCGAGAATTATTGCGACGAGCGCTTTAACCATGCTTCGAAGTTGCTGTCGAGATAGGCGTTGATGGGCAGATCGTCGGTCAGCAGGCTGACGTCAATTTCGGCGATGTCGTTGGCTTGAATTACCAGCTGCCAGTAGGTAACGCCGGTCAGCCCCAGCACGAGCAGGGCAATTGCAAACAGATTACGCGCGTTGAAGTACCGGCTGTGGCTGACACGGAACGCGACGTCGCCGGCCCACGCGAGACCGAACACGGGCTGCGGCGCTTCGCGATAGCGGTCGAGCGCGGCCTGCCGCGCCGACTGCAACTGGTACGCGGTGCCCTGCTTGATCGTTTCCAGCCCCGTGTTGAGGTGGCGAACAACTTTGCCTGCCAGTTCCTGTTCGTTCATAGCGAAACTCCCTTGTCTTTCAGCAGTTCTGCCAAAGCATGCGTCGCCCGGGAGCAGTGAGTTTTCACGCTTCCTTCCGAGCAACCCATGACTGCCGCGGCTTCGGCAACGTCCATATCTTCCCAATAACGCAGCAGGAACGCTTGACGTTGACGATGCGGCAGTCTTTGGAGGGCTTTTTCAATGATTTCAAGCGTTTGAGTTTGCTGTAACTGATCGGAGGGCGAGCCCTGCGGGTTGGAGTTTGACTGCACCTCCAGAGTTTCCAGCGGGTCGTGATCGTCGCCGTCATCGGCGCCTGACAGCGACGACACCTGCGTCGTCCACAACGTGCGAACTTTCTGGCGCCGGAAATAGTCGCGTATCGTGTTTTGCAAAATACGCTGAAACAGCATCGGCAGCTCCGCCGTCGGCCGCGAGGCGTATTTTTCCGACAATTTCATCATCGCGTCCTGCACGGCATCGAGCGCGACCTGCTCGTCGCGCGCCGCGAAAAACGCCTGCTTGTAGGCGCGGCGTTCGACCGAGGCTAAAAATTCGGCAAGTTCCTTGCGGGTGGCCAGTGGAGTGCGCCTTTGTGATGGACCCGATTGCACCGGGGCATCGCTTGTTATGTTGATGTCTCGCATTGGGCATGTGCATCGTATGCCCCCGAAATAACGTGCCGCTCTTGCCGGCGTTGACGCAGTTTCGGTCATGCGCGCTGATTTATCCGGAGCATCTTAACAAATCGCTCCGTCACTGCAAGTTGGCGTGTCTCGCGGGTTGGGAAGTCGGCGGTATCATGCTGTTTAATCAGATATTTGGCTTGACCAATCCCGGCGGGAACGGTATTGTTCCCGGTTCTGTGTTTTTCTTGCGATTCAACAAGGTTCAGCTATGGAATTGAACGGCGCCGAGATCGTCGTGCGGTGTTTGCAGGAAGAGGGCGTCGAATATGTGTTCGGTTATCCGGGCGGCGCGGTTCTGCATCTCTACGACGAATTGTTCAAGCAGAGCAGGGTCAAGCACATCCTTGTGCGCCACGAGCAGGGTGCCGTGCATGCGGCTGACGGCTATTCGCGGTCGACCGAGAAAATCGGCGTCGCGCTGGTGACTTCGGGCCCCGGCGTGACCAATGCCATCACCGGCATCGCGACCGCCTATATGGATTCGATCCCGATGGTGATTATCACCGGCCAGGTGCCGACCCACGCGATCGGCCAGGACGCGTTTCAGGAATGCGACACCGTCGGTATCACGCGCCCATGCGTGAAGCACAACTTCCTGATCAAGGACGTGAAAGATATCGCGGCCACGATCAAGAAAGCTTTTTATATCGCGGGGACCGGCCGGCCGGGCCCGGTGGTCGTCGACATTCCGAAGGACATCACGCACCCGGCCACCAAAGCGGAGTTCGACTATCCGAAGTCGGTCAGCATGCGGTCTTACAATCCGGTGGTGAAAGGTCATGCCGGCCAGATCAAGAAGGCGTTGCAGTTATTGCTGCGCGCCAGGCGGCCGATGATCTACGCCGGCGGCGGTGTCATTCTCGGCAACGCGGCGCCCGAACTCGCGCAACTGGTTCGCCATCTGGGCTTCCCCTGCACCAACACGTTGATGGGGCTCGGCGGATTTCCCGCGAGCGACCGTCAGTTCGTCGGCATGCTGGGAATGCACGGCACGTACGAAGCAAACATGGCGATGCAGCACTGCGACGTGCTGCTCGCGATCGGCGCGCGTTTCGACGATCGCGTGATCGGCAACCCCAAGCATTTTTTCGAAGAGCCGCGCACGATCATCCACATCGACGTCGATCCGTCGTCGATTTCGAAGCGCGTCAAGGTCGACGTGCCCATCGTGGGCAGCGTGCGCCCGGTGCTGCAGGAACTCATCAAGCAATTGCAGGCGTCGAAGGACAAGCCCGATGCGGCCAGCCTGAAGGCGTGGTGGAAGCAGATCGATTTGTGGCGCGCGCGCGACTGCCTCAAATACGTGCAAACGACCAAGATCATCAAGCCGCAATTCGTGATCGAAAAACTGCACGAGCTCACGAAGGGCGACGCGTTCGTGACGTCCGACGTCGGCCAGCACCAGATGTGGGCGGCGCAGTTCTACAAGTTCGACAAGCCGCGGCGCTGGATCAATTCGGGCGGACTCGGCACGATGGGCTTCGGCCTGCCGGCGGCGATGGGCGTGCGGCTCGCCAACCCGAAGGCGACGGTGGCCTGCATTACCGGCGAGGGCAGCATCCAGATGTGCATCCAGGAATTGTCGACCTGCAAGCAGTATCACCTGCCGATCAAGATCATAAACCTCAACAACCGCTATCTTGGCATGGTGCGCCAGTGGCAGCAGGTCGACTATTCGAGCCGTTACTCCGAGTCGTACATGGACGCGCTGCCGGATTTCGTCAAGCTGGCGGAAGCGTACGGCCACGTCGGCATGCTGATCGACAAGCCTGCCGACGTCGAACCGGCGTTGAAAGAAGCGCTCAAGCTGAAAGACCGCCTGGTGTTCATGGACTTCATCACCGACCAGACCGAGAACGTGTGGCCGATGGTGAAGGCGGGCAAGGGCCTCTCCGAGATGCTGCTCGGTTCGGAAGACCTCTAAGGGAGCGCGGCGATGCGACATATTATTTCCGTGCTGCTCGAGAACGAACCCGGTGCGTTGTCGCGCGTGGTGGGCCTCTTCTCGGCGCGCGGCTACAACATTGAAACGCTGACGGTCGCGCCGACCGAGGACATCACGCTGTCGCGCATGACCATCGTGACGACCGGCTCGGACGAAGTGATCGAGCAGATCAACAAGCAGTTGAACAAGCTGATCGAGGTGGTGAAAGTCATCGACCTGTCTGACGGCGACCACATCGAGCGTGAGTTGATGCTGGTCAAGGTGCGCGCGGTGGGGAAAGACCGCGAGGAAATGAAGCGCATGGCGGATATTTACCGCGGGCGCATCATCGACGCCACCGAGAAGGATTACACCATCGAGTTGACCGGCACCGGCTCCAAGCTCGATGCATTCCTGAGCGCCATCGATCGCAGCGCGATACTCGAAACGGTGCGCACCGGCGCATCCGGGATCGGTCGCGGCGACCGGATATTGCGAATCTAGTGAGCAGCCAGGAACGGGCGGGGAGCATGCTCCGAGCTTTCGCCTTTCGTTCCGCGCCTGGCTTCTCTCGTTTGCCAAAGAGGAAACCATGAAAGTCTATTACGATAAAGACGCCGATCTTTCGCTGATCAAGGGCAAGAAGGTCACCATCGTCGGCTACGGCTCGCAAGGGCACGCGCATTCGCTCAACCTCCACGACTCGGGCGTCAAAGTGACGGTCGGGTTGCGCCGCGACGGCGCCTCGTGGGACAAGGCCAAAAAGGCCGGTCTCAACGTCAGGGAGGTCGCCGAAGCGATCAAGGGCGCGGACTTCGTCATGATGCTGATGCCCGACGAGCATATCGCCAAAGTCTACCGCGAAGACGTCGCGCCCAATATCAAGAAGGGCGCAACGCTCGCCTTCGCGCACGGTTTCAACATTCATTACGGTCAGGTCGTGCCGCGCACGGACCTCGACGTCGTGATGGTGGCGCCGAAGGCGCCCGGACACACGGTGCGCGGGACCTACGCGCAGGGCGGCGGCGTGCCGATGTTGATCGCGATCCACCAGAATCCGTCCAAGAAAGCGCGCGACATGGCGCTGTCGTATGCCGCGGCGATCGGCGGCGGCAAGGCCGGCGTGATCGAAACGACGTTCAAGGAAGAAACCGAGACGGACCTGTTCGGCGAGCAGACCGTATTGTGCGGCGGTGCGACGGCGCTGGTGCAGGCAGGTTTTGAAGTGCTGACCGAGGCGGGTTACGCGCCGGAAATGGCCTACTTCGAATGCCTGCACGAACTGAAGCTGATCGTCGACTTGATGTACGAGGGCGGCATCGCGAACATGCGCTACTCGATCTCGAACAATGCCGAATACGGCGACTTCACGCGCGGACCGCGCATCATCACGGAAGAAACCAAGAACGAGATGCGCAAGATACTGAAGGAAATCCAGACCGGCGTTTACGCGCAGGAATTCCTGCTCGAAAACCAGACCGGCGCAACCAAGTTGAACGCGATGCGCCGGATCGGCCGCCAGCACCCGATCGAAATCGTCGGCGGCAAACTGCGCGACATGATGCCCTGGATCAAGAAGAACAAGCTCGTCGACCAGTCGAAGAACTAGCATCGAGGAGAGAGGATTGAGGATCGAGGGGGGCGCAGACGCGCCATGCGCGCGGGAGTATCGCTGCTCACCCCTTACTCCGAAGGCCTCAATCCCATGAGCAACTATCCCCATCCGATCATCGCGCGCGAAGGCTGGCCGTACGTCGCCGGCAGTTTCGTCGTGGCGCTAGTCATCACGCTCGCCGCCGGCTGGTTGTGGGCGCTGTTTTTCTGGGTGATAGCCGTATTCGTCCTGCAGTTTTTTCGCGATCCGCCGCGCGAGATTCCGGGCGCGGCGCGCGCGGTGCTGGCGCCGGCCGACGGGCGCATCGTGACCGTCGAGCGCACCCATGACCCGTATCTGCAGCGCGACGCGCTCAAGTTGAGCGTCTTCATGAATGTCTTCAACGTGCACTCAAACCGCAGCCCGGTCGACGGCGTCGTGCGCGAGATCTGGTACCACGCCGGGCGTTTCGTCAATGCGGCATTGCCGAAGGCCTCGCTTGAAAACGAGCGCAATGCGTTATGGATCAAGACGGCGGACGGCACCGACGTGACCTGCGTGCAGGTGGCCGGACTGATCGCGCGCCGCATCCTGTGTTATGTGAAGGCCGGCGACGCGGTCGCGCGCGGGCAACGCTACGGCTTCATCCGTTTCGGATCGCGCGTCGATGTTTATCTGCCGTTGTCGGCGACGCCCCGCGTCGCGATCGGCGACATCGTATACGCGAGTGCAACAGTGCTCGCGGAACTGGGGTGAGCATGCTGTACGAACCCAAAAGCAAATGGCTGGGCAAAGGCGGCAGGATCCGCCGCCGCGGGATCTACTGGCTACCGAACCTGTTCACGACGATTGCGCTGTTCGCCGGCTTTTTTTCCATCGTGCAGGCGATGAATGGCCGCTTCGAGCAATCGGCGCTCGCTATCTTCGTGGCGCTGGTGTTCGACGGGCTCGACGGCCGCGTGGCGCGCTTCACGCACACGCAGAGCGCGTTCGGCGCCGAATACGACAGCCTCGCCGACATGGTGTCGTTCGGCGTCGCGCCGGCGCTCGTGATATACGTCTGGGCACTCAAGGATTTCTCCAACGCGCAGAATATTCCGATGTTGGGTGCTTGGGTCACGGCGAAACTGGGCTGGATCGCTGCGTTCATTTATTGTGCGTGCGCGGCCTTGCGGCTCGCGCGCTTCAATACCCAGCTCGAGGTAGCCGACAAGCGCTTCTTCCAGGGCTTGCCGAGCCCAGCTGCGGCCTGCGTGGTCGCCGGCCTCGTCTGGGCGATGAACGAGCACCAGATCGGCGGCGCCGAAGTCAAGTGGCTGGCCTGGGTGCTTACGATGTTCGCGGGCCTGACGATGGTCAGCAACTTCAAGTATTACAGCGGCAAGGACATCAATCCGCGCAAAAGCGTGTCGTTTCCGGTGGTGGTGGCGATCGCGCTCGCCGTGGTCGCGCTGGTCGCCGTTTCCAGCACCCTGCCCGAAATGATGTTCATTCTGTTCGTGTGTTACGCGCTGTCGGGCTACGTGCTGGCCGTGCTGGATTTCGCCCGTCGCAAAGGCGCCGGTAAGCCTCCTGCCGCGCCGCCACCCTGACACTTGCCAGTGCCGGCAAAACCCTTTATATTTTGCAACCATGAGTTCCACGCACCAGGCCACGATGTTGTTCCTTCTTGCCAGCCCCCTGCTGGCCGGCCTGCTGCTGCGCGTCGCGCGCTAAATACTCCAACCTAAATTCGTTTTTTGTTGTGCGGCCGGGTGATCGATGCCCGGATTGACAGGATATTTTTGCGCGCGCGCCGCAGGATAGACGCGAGCGCCACTGGAGAAGCCCATGAGCAAGGAAAAACTGATCATATTCGACACCACCATGCGCGACGGGGAGCAAAGCCCCGGCGCCTCCATGACGAAGGATGAAAAGCTGCGCATCGCGCGCCAGCTCGAGCGCATGCGCGTCGACATCATCGAGGCCGGATTTCCGGCGGCAAGCGACGGCGACTTCGAATCAGTGAGGGCGGTGGCGGCAGCGGTGCGCGACAGCACCGTATGCGGACTCGCGCGTGCCAACGAAAAGGACGTCCGCCGCTGCGGCGAAGCGGTCAAAGGCGCGAAATCGCCGCGCGTGCATACGTTCATCGCAACGAGCCCGATTCACATGGAAAAGAAACTGCGCATGGAGCCGTCGCAGGTGATCGAGCAGGCGGTGCGTGCGGTGAAATGGGCGCGCGAATACACGCACGACGTAGAATTCTCCCCGGAAGACGCGGGCCGCTCGGATATCGATTTCTTGTGCCGGATACTTGAACAGGTGATCGCGGCAGGGGCCACGACCATCAACGTTCCCGACACGG
>CAZEAX010000102.1:0-1976 GCA_964510405.1 uncultured Streptomyces sp.
TCAGAATGTCGAGATAAAATCCGCCGAGATCTTCGGAGCAGAAAGCCTGGAGCTGCTGCGCAACGCCGAGGAATTCGTACTTGCCGTAATGCCCCGGCGACTGCGGCGCTTGCGAACCCAGTTCCGACGGCACCAGCGAGGCCTGCAAATCCATGCTCATCACCAAAGCATAGCGGTCTATGTCGAGCCACTCGCCGACCGGCAATGCATGGGCCACCGGATCGAAATCGGCGATATTCGCGAGCAGAAAGCGCAACGTGTTGCGGATGCGGCGGTACGATTCGACCACGCGCTTCAAAATTTCGTCCGAGATCGACAGTTCCCCCGCGTAATCGGTCTGTGCCACCCACAGGCGCAGGATGTCCGCACCCAGCGTATCGAGCACCTTTTGCGGCGCGATCACGTTGCCGAGCGATTTCGACATCTTGCGGCCCGCGCCATCGACCACGAAGCCGTGGGTTAGCAACGAGCGATAGGGCGCAACGCCGTTCAGCATGCACGACACCAGCAGCGACGAATGGAACCAGCCGCGATGCTGGTCTGAGCCTTCCAGATACAAGTCCGCCGGAAACTGCAACTGCGCGGCGTGCGAACCGCGCAGCACGGTTTCGTGCGTCGAGCCGGAATCGAACCACACGTCGAGCGTGTCCTTGATTTTTTCGTACATGTCGGCATCGGCGCCAAGCAGTTCCTGCGCATCGATGCGCTGCCATTCTTCTATGCCGCCCTGCTCGACTTTCTGCGCGACCGCTTCGATGAGTTCGAGCGTGCGCGGATGCAGTTCGCGCGTCTCCTTGCGGATAAAGAGCGGCATCGGCACGCCCCACTGGCGTTGGCGCGACAATGTCCAGTCGGGACGGTTCGCGATCATGCCGTGCAGGCGCGCCTGGCCCCACGCCGGATAAAACGTGGTCGCCTCGACCGCGCGCAGCGCCGTTTTGCGCAGCGACTCGGCCGGCTTCACGCCTTGATAGCCGGGGACTTCTTCCATGCCCGCAAACCATTGCGTCGTCGCGCGGTAGATGATCGGCGATTTATGCCGCCAGCAATGCATGTAGCTGTGGGTAAACGGCACCGCGTGAAACAGCGCGCCGCGCTCCCGCATCGTCTCCACGATTTGCGCGTTCGCTTTCCAGATATTGAGTCCGCCGAAGAGCTCCAGCGATTGCACGTAGCGGCCATCGCCCTGGACGGGCGTGAGTATTTCATCGTCCTGCATGCCGTATGCGCGGCATGAGTTGAAGTCCTCGATGCCATACGCGGGCGCGCTGTGCACGATGCCGGTGCCCTGCTCGAGCGTCACGTAATCGCCCAGGTAAACCGGCGACAGGCGATCGTAGAACGGATGACGGAATTTGATGTTTTCAAGACGCCTGCCCGTGCAAGTCGCGACGATTTCGCCGGTCAGTCCGTAGCGTGCAAGACAGGCCGCACGCAGATCCGTCGCCAGTATCAACAGCCCGCGCTCGGTGCTGACGAGGTCGTAATTGAAATCAGGATGGACATTGAGCGCCTGGTTTGCCGGAATCGTCCACGGCGTCGTCGTCCAGATCACGATCCAGCCTTGAGCGCCCGGCAACTTGCTCAAACCGAAGGCCGCCGCTACTTTATCGGGTTCGGCAAATGCAAAACCGACGTCGATCGCGATGTCCTTGCGGTCCATGTACTCGACTTCGGCTTCCGCAAGCGCCGAACCGCAATCGAAACACCAGTTCACCGGCTTCAGCCCGCGGTAAACGTAACCTTTCGCAATGAGCTTGCCGAGCGCGCGGATTTCGTCGGCTTCGTTCTTGAAATCCATCGTCTTGTACGGATTGTCCCATTCGCCGAGCACGCCCAGCCGGATGAAATCCTTTTTCTGGCGCTCGATCTGCTCCGCTGCGTAAGCGCGCGACTTGCGCTGCACTTCTTCGACCGACAGCGTCTTGCCGAATTCTTTTTCGATCTGGACCTCGATCGGCATGCCATGACAATCC
>CAZEAX010000102.1:1986-12682 GCA_964510405.1 uncultured Streptomyces sp.
CCAGGCACGTAGGGCGCGTCGAAGCCCGACAGCGACTTCGACTTCACGATCATGTCCTTCAATATCTTGTTGACCGCGTGCCCGATGTGAATATCGCCGTTCGCGTACGGCGGGCCGTCGTGCAGGATGAATTTCGGCCGTCCTTTGCTGGCCGCGCGGATGCGCTCGTAGAGCTTGCGCTCCTGCCACGCCTTGAGCATCAGCGGCTCGCGTTTGGCGAGATCGCCGCGCATTGGAAACGGCGTATCGGGCAGGTTCAGGGTTTTTTTGTAATCAGCCATTTTGTGCCCGGGGGTTGCGCGCCAGCGCGGCGAAATAATCGCGCGTGTTGGCGACGTCGTTGCCGATCGCGCGCTTCAGCGTCTCGACGTCGGCGTATTTTTCTTCGTCGCGCAATTTATGCAGGAAGTCGACCTGCAAATGCGCGCCGTAAATGTCGCGCGCAAAATCGAGCAGATGCACTTCGAGACAGGGTTGCGGGATGTTCGTGATCGTCGGCCGCACGCCGAGACTCGCTGCGCCCGGCAGGGGCTGCGCATCCAGCCCGTGCACTTCGACCGCGAAGATGCCGGACAACGCCGGACGGTTGTGCTTCATCAATACGTTGGCGGTCGGGAACCCGAGCTTGCGGCCGATCCGGTCGCCGCGCACCACCCGGCCGCTGATACTGTAGGGCCGCCCCAGCAGGTGCTGCGCGCGCCGCATATCGCCCGCCGCAAGCGCTTCGCGCACCGCGGTGCTCGATATGCGAACGCCGTCCGCCATCACGCTGGTCATCGCATGCACTTCGAATTCGCAACGACCGGCCGCCTGCTTCAACATCGCAAAATCTCCGCCGCGCCGCGCGCCGAAACGAAAATCATCGCCCACCAGTATCCAGCGCGCATTGAGTCCGCGGCGAAGAATGTGCTCGATAAAATCTTCCGGCGTGGTTTTCGCGAATTCAAAATCAAACCGGCGCACATAAGCGCTTTCGACGCCAAAGCGCTCGATCAATTCCAGTTTTTCCCGCAGCGAAGTCAAACGCGTGGGCGCCTGATCGGGCGCGAAGAATTCGCGGGGATGCGGCTCGAAAGTCATCACGCAAGGCGGCACGCGGAGCTGACGCGCGGTGTCGGCGAGACGCGCGAGCATCGCCTGGTGACCGAGGTGCACGCCATCGAAATTTCCGATGGTCAGCGCAACGGGGCTGGCAGCGGCGGCAGGAAGGGTTCTAAAAACACGCATCAAAATCGGAATTCAAGCTAAAAGCTTGAATTCTAGCGTGTTTTGTCGTGTGCGGTCTAGGCGCAGAGCGATGCGGCGAGGACTTCCCGCACGACATCGCGATCAATAACAGCAATCTGCGCGTCTGCCACGCGCTGGAATACGCGCCCTATCATCAGCAAAGCTGGGCCACCGTGAGTAGTACGCTCGTTCATGGACTGCAATGCACCCAGCGTAGTCGCAGTCATCGCCATGTTCGGAAGCGACGCATTTTCCACAATCAATACCGGCATGTCGGCGGGCAGTTTATTGCCGATCAATTTGCGCGCGATGTCCGCCGCCTGCCCTGCGGCCATGTACATGACGGCACTATCCGCATTACATGCGCTGCTGATCCAATCGCTCGCGTGTTCACCTTCTCCAACGCGCGGCGTGACGAATGTTACGTTGCGGCTGACGCCGCGCCGCGTCAGCGAAATCTTGAGGTCGGCGCTCGCGGCAAGTGCGGCCGTGATGCCCGGAACGACTTCGCACTTTATCCCCGCCGCATGCAAAGCATCGATTTCTTCCTGTGCACGGCCGAACAACATGGGATCGCCGCCTTTAAGGCGCACCACCACGGCATGCTTGCGTGCGGCATCGATCAGACGTTTATTGATGAAGCGCTGCTGCGTCGAGTGCTTGCCACAGCGCTTCCCGACCGGAATTTTCTGTGCCTTCTCCGCCAGCGCAAGTGTTTCAGGATGCACCAACGCGTCGTAAAAAACGATGTCCGCCTGCGCGAGCAGTCGCGCTGCGCGCAGCGTAACCAAATCGGGCGCGCCGGGACCGGCGCCGACGAGGTGCACAATGCCGGTGTTATGACTCATCGCTTCACACCCGCTCCAGACGGTTTGGCGAACCTGCGCCGCGACGGCGAAACAGCGGTCGCGGCCGCTCCACGGATGCCTGATAGGCTTCGCTGAAGTCGTCGAACGCGCTCAACGCGGCCTGCGCATCCTGCCCGTCACGCAGCGCAAATGCATCGAATCCGCAGCGCGCAAGATAAAACAACTGATCGCGCAATACGTCGCCGATCGCGCGCAACTCGCCGCGCCAGCCATAGCGCTCGCGCAGCAAGCGCGCGATCGAATAACCGCGGCCGTCGGTGAACTGAGGAAAATCGACCGCAATTAATTCAAGATGCCGCAAGTCGCCGGCAATCAGCGCGGGGTCGTCGGTGGCGGCCAGCCACACGCCCAACCTGCCGGGACGTGCACGCAGTTCTTCGCGTTGTTCACGCCACACGGATAGCGGCACGATCACGTCGCCATCGGGCGGGATCGTAATGCCGCCGTCAGCGGCCGGCTTAAGCAGCCGCCAGTTGTCGGTGACGACTTGCCGTTGCCTGATGATGACTGCCATAAACATGGTCCTTGAAAGGTTCGATGCCGATGCGCCGCACGACATCGATGAAGCGCTCTGCTTCGCTGTCGCGCCGCGCGAGGTAAAGTTCGATCAGGTGCTCGATTACATCCGGCACCTCGGCCTGCGACACCGACGGCCCCAGAACTTTGCCGAGCGCGGCGTCGTTGCCCTGCGCACCACCGATGGAAATCTGGTAATACTCAGCGCCCTGCTTGTCGACGCCGAGTATGCCGATGTGGCCGATATGATGATGGCCGCAGGAATTCATGCAGCCGGAAATGTTGAGATCCAGCTCACCGATATCGTGCAGGTAATCGAGATCGTCGAAGCGCTGCTGAATGGCCTCGGCGACCGGGATCGATTTGGCGTTGGCAAGCGAGCAAAAATCGCCGCCCGGACACGCGATGATATTTGTGAGCAAACCGATATTCGGCGTGGCCAGCCCCAGCGTGCGGGCTTCCTGCCATAACTGATACAAGTCCGCCTGGCGCACGTCGGCCAATATCAGGTTCTGCTCATGCGACACGCGCAACTCGCCGAAGCTGTAGCGATCCGCGAGATCGGCCACCGCATCCATCTGATCAGCGGTGGCATCGCCCGGCGGCACGCCGGTTTTTTTCAGCGACAGCGTGACCGCGGCGTAGCCCGCGACTTTATGCGGCTGCACGTTGCGTCGCACCCAGTTGCCAAATGCCTTGTCACGAGCCAGCGCCAGCACATAACCCGACGACAACGCATCCGACTTGCGATAGCAGGGACGCGTGAAGCGCTTTTCGAGGCGCTGTACTTCATCGGCGGTCAGCGTCGACGCGCCATCCTGCAGATGCGCCCATTCCTCCTCGACCTGCGCGCGAAATACATCCGGCGTAAGGTCCTTGACCAGGATCTTGATGCGGGCCCGGTACTTGTTGTCACGGCGGCCGTAGCGGTTGTAGACGCGCAATATTGCTTCGAGATAGGTCAGCAAATGCTGCCACGGCAGAAATTCGCGCATGACCGCGCCGATGAGAGGCGTGCGTCCGAGGCCGCCGCCCGCGAGCACGCGAAACCCGACGTTGCCCGACACATCGCGCCGCGCCTGCAAGCCGATGTCATGCACTTGCGTCGCCGCGCGGTCCGCTTCGCTGCCGCTCACGGCAATCTTGAATTTGCGCGGCAGATAGGCGAACTCCGGATGAAACGTCGACCATTGGCGGATGATTTCGCACCATACAAACGGATCGACGATCTCATCATCAGCGACGCCCGCGAAATGATCGGTCGTCGTATTGCGGATGCAATTGCCGCTCGTCTGGATCGCATGCATTTGCACCGTCGCCAGCTTGGCCAATATTTCCGGCACGTCCTCCAGCCTGGGCCAGTTGAACTGGATGTTTTGCCGCGTGCTGAAATGGCCGTAGCCGCGGTCCCATTTGCGCGCTATGTAAGCAAGTGCGCGCAACTGGCGCGACGCCAACAGGCCATACGGGATAGCGATTCGCAGCATAGGCGCAAATCGCTGAATATAAAGACCATTCTGCAGCCTCAGGGGACGAAAGTCGTCCTCGGACAGTTCACCGGCAAGAAAACGGCGGGTCTGGTCGCGAAATTGGACGACCCTTTCGTCCACCAGCCTTTGATCGATTTCGTCGTACAGGTACATGAAATATCTACGGGTTTTTTAAACAGAGCCGGATGATATCAAGCCCCGGTTATATCAAGAACGAATATTATGTTACGATGATATAACCTAAATGAATTAATTAAACTCAATCATGAAGTTGCAACAATTACGCTATCTGGTCGAAGTCGGGCGACAAGGCCTGAACCTGTCTGTGGCCGCGAACAAACTGCATACGTCGCAGCCCGGCATCAGCAAGCAGATCAAATTGCTCGAAGACGAACTCGGCGTGGAAATTTTCGTGCGCAACGGCAAACGCGTCACTGCCGTCACGCCGCCCGGCAAGGCCATCATCGAAATCGCCCAGCGCATCCTGCACGAAACCGACAACCTCAAGCAGGCCGCGCAGGACTTTGCAGACGAAGACAGCGGCAAGCTGACCATCGCCACGACGCACACGCAGGCGCGCTATGCGCTGCCCGGCGTGGTGCAGCGCTTCAGCCAGCGGTATCCGAAAGTAAAACTCGGCCTGGTGCAGGGCAACCCGATGCAGATCTGCCAGTACACGCTCGCCGGCCAGGCCGATTTCTGCATTGCGACCGAAGCGATTGGAACGTTTGAGGAACTGGTCATGCTGCCGTGCTACGCATGGAACCGCTGCGTGATCGCACCGCCCGACCACCCGATCCTCAAGCAAAAATCACTGACGCTCGAGGCGATCGCGAAATATCCGATCATCACTTACGATTTTGCGTTCACCGGCCGCTCGCAGATCAATCACGCGTTCGAAATGCGCGGCCTGCGCCCCAACGTCGTGCTGACCGCGATCGACTCGGACGTCATCAAGACTTACGTCGCGCTGGGCCTCGGCATCGGCATCCTCGCGCACATGGCGTTCGATCCCGCGCGCGATACCAATCTGCGCGCGATGGACGCGAGCCATCTGTTTGAATCGAGCACGACGCGTATCGGCGTGCCGCGCAACGCCTACCTGCGCGGTTATGTCTATGACTTCATCGAGATGTTCGCGCCCCACCTTTCGCGTAAAGTGGTAGACGGCGCGGTGCATAACAAAGCCCATATCGATTACGATTTATGAGCGTCCTGTTCGCGGGGGGTTTCGAAACGCTCTGCTACTTGGGGACCAACCGCAACAGTCCGACCGCGGCAAACTCGTCCGCCCAATTCAGCTCTCCCACGACGCTGTAACGCACGCTGCCGTCCGGCGCGATGACGAAACTCGTCGGCAACACTTTCACGTTCCAGTCCCGCCGCGCGGCGCTGTTGCGGTCGAGCGCGATCGTGAAATCGACCGGGAAACGGCGCAGAAAATCGCCGACCTTGTTTTCCGATTCCGCCAGGTTCACCGCCAGCACTTCAAATGGCCGCCCGCCGAGTTTGCGCTTCAGCTCCTGCATGGAAGGCATTTCATCGCGGCAGGGCTCGCACCAGGTCGCCCAGAAATTGAGCAACACAACCTTGCCCCGGTAATCCGCAAGGTCGACCGTCGCGCCCTTCAGGTCCTTAAGGACCAGGCCGGGCGTCTTGCCGCCGGTCCACGGTTTGAGTTCGCCCGCTACTGCGTGACCCACGGCGAACAACGCCAGCGCGAACGCGGCAACGCCGACATGCCGCAACAGAGCGCCGAACATCTGGCGCCAGGATGCAGGCAATTCCCGGCAGGCCCAGCCGACCACCAAGCGGCCGGCTGCGGACCCGATCACTATGCCGACGCGAGTTCGCGCGACGTCATCTGATAACGGAAGTTATCGGGATCGAGCGTGTCGAGGCGCCCTGCCGCCGTTTCGCATTGCGGATACATCAGGAATGCGATCTTGCCGTGCGCCGCCCTCGGTAGAGCAACGTCGTGCGCAGTGTTGAACGCGAGCCAGTTCATTTCCCAGGCGCCAAACAGTTTCGCCCGTGCGGCCTTGACCTGCCCATCGTCCAGCGGCAGCAGCACGCCGCCGCCTTTTTCCTCGAGCACGACCTTGCGCACGTCCGCCGGGTCGACCGGAATCCAGCCATGTGTGTCGACATAAAACTCCGCGCGACAATGTTGTGCGCGGGTGATGTTATCGGTGCCCACGCCGAGGCTTTTGTAGCCGAACTCCGATTTGGCCACGCGCACGCCATAGACGTCGCGCGCCGGAATTCCGCTCGCGCGCGCGAGTCCGACGAACAAGGCATTGAGATCGGCGCACTTGCCGCCGAGGTTCTGCGTTTCCAGCATGGTTTTGATGTCGCCGATGCCGCAACCGCGCGTTTTGGGATCGCGGAAGGTGTTCTCGACAATCCATTCGTAAATTGCGCGCGCTTTCTCGATGTCGCCGCCGCGCACGCCCTTCGTAATATCGCGGGCGGTGTCGCGCACGATGCCGTCAGTCGGCATGAATTCCGTCGCCGCGAGATAGCGCTGCAGTTCCGCACGCTCCGCTTGCGCCGCTTTTCCCGGCTTGCTCACATCGACTGCGCGATCGACCGTCGCGAACCGGCTGCTGACGGTGACGACCGGCGCCTTCGTCGCATCCGGCCATTCGGCCGCGATGAACTCCGCGCCGTATTTGCCGTCAATAGTGCTGACGGCAGTGCCGCCGTCGATGCTCCAGGTACTGCCAAGATTTTTCTGGTAATCGGTATCGGCCACCAGCGGCAACGGCAGCCACACGCGAGTCGTCCCCTCGGGCTTCAGCACCTCGACCTTGGTCGTGACCTCGAATACGCGCCACTTGGCAGCCGCCGCAAACGCGGACAGCGAGAACTGCGGCATGAATGAAGCTGCGGCAGCGGCCGGCAGCAGTGAGGTCGTCTTGATGAAATCGCGTCTATTCATAACAACTCCTTTATTCGATAGGGCAAGATTGCGTTCAATCAAACTTGCCGGATATGGCGGCAGAACATGCGGGCGCGGTCTCCTGCTGCCTCGCCTGTAACTTACGATGCGCGGGAATATTCAGTCGGGTGCACGACGCGACGACAACCGTCGGCGCGAAGGCGGCCGCAAAGCATAATTGAAAAGATCGCGCGGCATGACATAAAACAAGTTTCTCAAGAAGCGCGTAGCATACCGCCGCCGCCCGGAATGCTCAAGCCGGATACCCGCCCCGCCCTCAAGCCGCGCGCTGCACAAAATCGCGCAGCCGGAATCCAAGCAACCGCAACGCCGCGAAATACGTCACGCCGCCCAGCACCACCACGCTCGCAAGACGCCACACCTTCGTCAGCCCTCTTGCCGTCAGCCACACGGCATCCGGGCCCGCGGCAAATCTAAGGCACACGCTCATCGCCACGATAGCCGCCAGGATTTTCAGCGCAAACACCGGCCATCCCGGCAGCGGCGAATAAATATCGAACTGCCGCAACTTGTGGTAGAGCAGACCCGCGTTGAGGCAGGCCCCGAGCCCGATCGCGAGCGCCAGTCCCGCGTGCTGCAGCCATCCCATGAAAGCAAAGTTCATGACTTGCGTAGCGGCCAGGGAGACGATGGCGATCTTGACCGGCGTGCGGATGTTCTGCCGCGCGTAAAAGCCCGGCGCCAGCACCTTGACGAGTATCAGCCCAAGCAGGCCGACGCTGTACGCGATCAGGGCGTTGCGTGTCATGAAGACGTCATGTTCGGAAAACTGGCCATAGTGAAAGAGGGTCGCGATCAAGGGCACTGCAAGCACCGCCAGTGCCGCGGCCGCGGGCAACGCGAGCATCAACGTCAGACGCAGCCCCCAGTCGAGCAACTTCGAATATTCCACGGGCGACTGATCGGAATAATGCTTGGCGAGGCTGGGCAGCAAAATGGTGCCGAGTGCGACCCCGAGCAGGCCGGTCGGAAATTCCATCAACCGGTCGGCGTAGTACAACCACGAAACGCTGCCGGACACGAGAAACGACGCGAATATCGTGTTGATCAAAAGGCTCACCTGCCCGATCGACACGCCGAATACGGCGGGCCCCATCTGCCGCATGACCCTCGACACGCCTTCGTCCCGAAAATCGAGCGTGAAGCGCGGCAGCATTTTCAGCCGCAGCAGAAACGGCACCTGCAACGCGAGCTGCAGCACGCCGCCGCAGAACACCGCCCACGCGAGCGCTTTCACCGGCGGATCGAAATACGGCGCCGCCCACAGTGCAAATGCGATAAAAGTCAGGTTGAGCAATGCCGGCGTCAGCGCGGGCACGGAAAAGCGGCTGTACGTGTTGAGTATGCCGCCGGCGAGCGACACCAGCGAGATAAAGAATATGTACGGGAACGTGATGCGCAAAAGATCGACCGTCAGCGCAAACTTTTCCGGGGTCGCCGTAAAACCGGGCGCGCTCACGTATACGATCAGCGGCGCCGCCGCCACGCCGATCAGCGTTACCACCGCCAGCGCGAGCGCGAGTAATCCGGACACGTGATCGACCAGGATGCGCGTGTCCGCCTCGCCGCGCCGGTTCTTGTATTCGGCGAGAATAGGCACGAAAGCCTGGGCGAATGCGCCTTCCGCGAACAACCGGCGCAGCAGATTGGGGATCTTGAATGCGACGAAAAATGCGTCCGTCGCGAGACCCGCGCCGAACGCGCGCGCGACGACCGTATCGCGGACAAAGCCGAGGATGCGCGACACAAGCGTCATGCTGCTGACCGCCGCGAGAGCTTTCAGGAGGTTCATGGGATACAGGGAGTTATGGCGGGGCAAAACTCTTGATTCTTCTTGCTAAACGGGCGGAACGCTCGTATCATAGCGCCCTTTTTCACCACCGGTTTGTGGAGTCAATATGGCCAATATAGCATCCGCCCGCAAAGCAGCGCGTCAGAGCGAAAAACGCCGCGTGCTCAATGCGAGCCAGCGCTCCGAATTGCGCAGCGCGATCAAGCGCGTCCGCAAGGCGATCGAAGCCGGCGACAAAGTCGCGGCCCGCGCCGTCCTGCGCGAGTCGACCAAAGTGCTCGACTCGATCGCCGACAAGAAGATCGTGCACAAGAACAAAGCCTCGCGCCACAAAAGCCGCCTGTCCGCCGCCGTCAAGGCGATGGCCTAAGTTTTTCCCGTCGCTCGCGCCGCCGGCGCGAGCGCAATCATCTCGCGGCGCGACCCGCTCGCATCGTTCGCGCATGTGACCAGCGACATCATGTCGGGCACATATGCCAACACGCACCCCGTATGGCCAGCAGCGGATGTCATCAAAATTTCGCTTGCATCCGGACTCCGGTTTGGATAAATATAGCTACTGGACAAGCAGTGAACAGACGGCGGCGGCAGCCGCCGTATTGTTTTTAACGGTGGGTTTTTCATGTCGCACGTAATGCACACCTATAAAAGGCTGCCCGTCGCGTTCGAGCGCGGCGAGGGTTGCTGGCTGTGGGACAAGCAAGGCAAGCGCTATCTCGACGCGCTCGCCGGCATTGCCGTGGTCGGCATCGGACACAGCCATCCGCGCTTCGTGCAAACGCTCGCCGCGCAAGCGGCCAAGCTCGTCCACACATCCAATATCTACGAAATCGAGAACCAGGAAGCGCTGGGCGCGCGGCTGGCCGCAATCTCGGGCATGGATGAGGTGTTCTTCTGCAATTCGGGTTGCGAGGCGAACGAGGCCGCGCTGAAGATCGCGCGCCTTTACGGGCACCACAAAGGGATCGAGATGCCGGCGATCATCGTCATGGAAAAAGCCTTCCATGGCCGCACGATCGCCACGCTCTCGGCGACCGGCAGCCGCAAGGTGCAGGCCGGGTTCGAACCGCTGGTGCCGGGCTTCGCGCGCGTGCCGTTCGATGATTTCGCCGCAATCAAGAAAGTCGCCGAAAACAACCGCAACATCGTCGCCGTGCTGGTCGAATTGATCCAGGGCGAAGGCGGCATCAACATCTGTCACGATGAATATCTGCACGGCCTGCGCGAAATCTGCGACGCCCACGGCTGGCTCCTGATGCTCGACGAAGTGCAAAGCGGTATCGGCCGCACCGGCAAATGGTTCGCGTTCCAGCACTCGGGCGTCAAGCCCGATGTGATGACGCTCGCCAAGGGACTCGCCTCGGGCGTCCCGATCGGCGCGTGCCTGGCCGCGGGCCCCGCCGCCGGCGTCTTCAAGCCCGGCAACCACGGCTCCACATTCGGCGGCAACCCGCTCGCATGCGCTGCCGCGCTGGTCACGCTCGATATCATCGAGCAGGAAAAATTAATGGCCAACGCTGTCGCGATGGGCGCGTTCATCCACGACGGTTTTGCCGCACAGTTGAAGGGCGTCGCCGGCGTGCGCGACATCCGCCATATGGGCCTGATGATAGGCATAGAGCTCGAGTACCCGTGCGATGAACTCGTGAAAAGCGCGCTCGCCGCCGGACTCCTGATCAACGTCACCAACGACAACGTCATCCGCCTGCTGCCGCCGCTCGTGATCAAGCGCGAAGAAGCCGCCCAGCTGGTCGCCATACTCTCGCCGCTGATTGCCGATTTTCTGGCGCGCAGCAGCGAGGCCCGGCCCGCCGCCAAAACCGCTTAAGCGGTTTTG
>CAZEAX010000103.1:0-12638 GCA_964510405.1 uncultured Streptomyces sp.
CAAGGAGCGCGACGGCAGCGAACGTACGTTTTCTGAAATGCGGGCAATGCGTTAACAAGTGACTTCTCCTCTGGTTGGATGACTTGACTGGTTTTAATTTACGCCGGGCGCCTCGCGGCCTGTTTGAGCAGTTCAAAATTGGCGCGGTCCATTCCGATCTCCCGCTTGTTGATGCGGCGGTCGATTTCGACGACCGCATCGTTCAGCGGCGTGGCGATGCCGA
This sequence comes from uncultured Streptomyces sp., assembly GCA_964510405.1. GTDB lineage: Bacteria > Pseudomonadota > Gammaproteobacteria > Burkholderiales > SG8-41 > PALSA-1004. Next base: position 224 of record CAZEAX010000103.1, read on the forward strand.
GTTCGCGGCCTTTGCGCGACACCACGCCCGGAATATATTCCATTTCGCTGATGCGGCCCTTGATGTGATCGTGGATCGGCGCGGTGCGCCCGTGGGTGATGTGGCCGAGCAGCGTATTCATCGCTTTGACCAGATTTTCTTCCGTGGTGCCCGCGAACTCGTCGGCTCGCAGGCCGAAGATCGGCTGCAGGCGGTAGCCGAGCGCTTCGCCGACGGCCGCGGATTCCTTGCCGAGCGCGACCGAGAGCTCAAACATGCCGGGCAGATTGGCGGCTTCCGAATTACCGAGGCCGAGCAGGCCGAACGGCCCCATCGTCATCGTGTTGGCGACGAGCTTCGTCCACTTGGTGCTGTAGATGTTTCCCGTGAGTTCGACGTGGCCGACGTTATTCATGATGGATTCGATTTCGCGCAGGCGTGGTGTCGCGAGACCGTCGAGTTCGCCGATGCCGAACCACGTCGTCTGCGGCGTCGTATTGCGCTTCACGAGTCCCGGCGTGAATATCTCCGCCGACAATTCGAGCGCGCAGCCGACGACGCGCTGGCGCCCGACGATCGAGGCGATTGAGTCGTCGTTGAATCCGTTCTGAACCGGCACCAGCACGCCGTCGCTTTTCAGATACGGCTTGATGAATTCAGCGAGCCAGCGGTGGTCGTTCGACTTGACGGCGAGGAACACGATATCGAATTCGAGGTTGGCTGACGACAGATCGCAGAGGTGAAGCGCCTTTATCGGCACGCGCAGTTCACGGTCCGGCATCTTGATGCACAAACCACCGGATTGCAGCGCTTCGACCTGCGCGGGCCACTGGTCGATGACCGTGACGTCCAGTCCTGCATTGGTCAAATCGGCGGCTACACTGCTGCCGATCGCGCCGGCGCCGAGCACGGCCAACTTTCTGCTCATTGTAAACTTTCCTCGCAGTTTCGATGGACCGCGCAAGCACGCGGAACCGCAATTGTGCCAGCTTTGTGATTTTGCTTCGCGGATGGCGACACGGGATATTACATCCGCCAATGCGAGGATCGGGCCGAACACGCTACAATTGGGTTCATTTTGACGGATTGTCCATCGTTCGCGTTTCGCGGCGCGCGACGTAGCGTCATCTTCCATTTTGTTGACTGCCCGGCGCGATGCCTCTGTATCTTATTTTTGCCCTGATGTTGTGCTGTTTCAGCAGCATTACGGCCTCGCGCATTATGCTTTCCCTCTATGCGCTCCGGCTGGGCGCGGATCCGCTTGCGGTGGGCATCCTGTTCGCAGCCTTTTATGCGTTTCCCGTTTGTCTTTCGTATTACGTCGGTAAGCTATCCGATCGCACGGGTTCGCGCTGGTTGTTGATGTTCGGCGCGTGCTCCGGCGCATGCGGCATGCTGGTGCCGTTTTTCTTTCGCGAACTGCCGGCGTTGTACTTTGCGGCGGCCACGGTGGGTCTCTCCTTTACGTGTTACAACGTCTTGCTGCACAACATGGTCGGTTTGATCAGCAAACCGAAGGAACGCGCGCGAAATTTCAGCAACGCCAGCATGGTCGGCGCGACAACGCTGCTCGTCGGCCCGCTGATTGCGGGTTTGGCGGTCGATCATGCCGGGCCTTCCGCAGCCTGTCTGTTCGCCGTCGGGTTGTCGCTGGCGGCGGTCGGCCTGCTCGCGGCATGGGGCCAGGTATTGCCTGGCAGCAGCAGCCATGCGGCGCCGGTCGGCAGCGTGCGGGATACGCTAAGAGATCCCGCTATTCTGAAGATACTGGCGACCAGCAGTCTCGTGCAGGTCGGCCAAGACTTGTTTCAATTCTATATGCCGATATACGGCCACCAGATCGGGCTCTCCGCGTCGGCCATCGGCGCCGTTCTGGCCGCATTCGCCGCCGCGTTTTTCGTTGTGCGGTTCGTCATGGCGCGCCTGATTGCGCGCTTGGGCGAGGAAGGCCTGCTGGTCTACGCGTTCTATCTCGCCGCCGTAGGTTTCATGCTGGTGCCGTTCTTCAGAAACCCGTCGGCGCTCGCCGCGGTCGCGTTCACGTTCGGATTGGGCATGGGCTGCGGACAGCCGATTACGACGATGCTGCTGTTCAATCGGTCAACGCCCGGGCGTTCGGGAGAAACGTTCGGGCTGCGCCAGACAACCAACAACGTGGTGCGTGTCACGGCGCCGACGCTGTTCGGCTTAATCGCTTCGGCGTTCGGATTGTTTCCGGTTTTTTGCATCAGCGCCCTTTTGATGGGCGCCGGCGGCCTGATCACGCGTCCCGCTGCCGGCGTGCGTCCCCGTAAATCCTGAACAAGCGGGGCCTCAGAACTCGTCAGCGCCGTATTCATCGAGGGTCTGGCGCACGAGCGGAACCGCGCCGCCGCTGGCGAAGAGTTCCTGCGCAGTGGTGAACGACGCGAGTTCGCTCGCGAGGAAGAGGCAGGCGTTGGCGACTTGCTGCGGATGGCCGAGGCGCGCCATCGGAATGCGTTCGAGCCGTTCAGCGTAACCGGTTTTCAATTCCGGATACCACTCGGGGTGCGGGCGCTGCGTATCGATTGTGCCCGGAATGACGACGTTGATCGTGACACCGAAGCGCGCAACTTCGAGCGCCATCGCGCGCGTGAGGCCGACCAATCCCAGCTTCGCGCTCACGCCGTGCGCGCGCCTGACCTTGCCCCAGTAGGCGTCGGTGCCGCCGATGTTGATGATGCGGCCCCATTTTTTTTTGATCATCCCGGGCAACACGGCCTGGCTCAGGAAAAACGGCGCTTTCAGGTTGGTGTTGAAGACCAGGTCCCATTCTTCGAGCGTGATTTTCGAGATCTTGGTATTCGGCCGGATCGCCGCGTTATTGACGAGGATGTCGATGCCGCCGTGATCCTTTTCGATTTCTTTCACGAGCGGCGCAAGGCACGCGGTGTCCGCGAGGTCCGCCTGATACATCGCAGCGCGGCCGCCGATCGCCTCGACCTCCGCACATACTTTTTTTGCTTCGTCTTTGCCGTCGCGATACAGCACGACAGGCGTCACGCCTTCCCTGGCGAGGGTGAGCACGATGCTGCGCCCGATGTTGCGATTGCCGCCCGATATGACCGCGATGCGGCCTGAAATTCCGAACGAATTACCGGTGACTACCTTGCCCATTTCCATATTCTCCGTCTTGCGTGCTCGCAGTTGCTTTAATGAATCTCGACGACTTATTCGCCTTTGATGCCGGCGAAGCGGATGATGCCGCCGAGACGCCTGGTATCGTCCTGCATGAAACGGGTGAGTTCCTCGGGCGTGCTCGCGCGCGGCTCCGCGCCCTGGACTGACAGGCGCTGCGCGACGTCGGGCATGACCAGCACGGCGGCAAGCCGCGCATTCAGTTTGTTGATGATCGCGCGCGGCGTCTTGGCCGGCGCGACGATGCTATACCACGTCACGTATTCATAACCCGGAACGCCGGCCTCCGCGACCGTGGGCACGTCGGGCAATGCGCTTGAGCGTTGCGTGCCGCCGACCGCGAGCGCTTTCAACCGGCCGCTTTTCACGTGCGGCAGCAACGGCGGCATCGGATTGAACATCAGCTGCACGTGCCCGCCGACGAGATCGGTGACGGCGGGTGCCGCGCCTTTATACGGCACGTGCACCATGTCGGTCCCGGTCATCGACTTGAATAATTCCATCGCCAGATGGTTGGGCGTGCCTTCGCCCACCGATGCGTAATTCAATTTGCCCGGCTGCGCTTTGGCGAGCGCGATCAGTTCCTTCACCGTATTCACCGGCAGCGAATTGTGCACGGCGAGCAATTGCGGGTTGAGCGCGAGCAGGCTGACCGGCGCAAAGTCGCGCATCGCGTCGTACGGCAGCTTGCTGTTGAGCAGCGGATTGATCACGAGCGCGCCGGGCGTGCCGAACAGCAGCGTGTAGCCGTCGGGCGTCGATTTCGCGACCGTGTCGGCGCCGATTACGCCGCCCGCGCCGCCGCGATTGTCGATGATGATCTGCTGGCCCCAGCCTTCGGCAAGTTTCACGACTATCGCGCGCGCGACGATATCGGTGCCGCCGCCGGGTGGAAAAGGCACGATCAACCGAATCGGGCGATTTGGGTAAGCTGGTGCGAGGTCAGCACTATAGGCCGGAGAGCCGCTCGCGCATGCGAGCAACGTCAGCATAATCCGGACGGCGAAAAAATTTTGCATATCAGCGGAGGAAGTCGAGCGTCTTCTTTCCGATGTCGTCCGCCTTCTCCCACGCGACGCAGCAACGCCCGCCGGCGACCACGTGCTGGCGCAAGTCCGGCATGTGCGCGGCGAATTCGGGGTGGTCCTTGACGTAGATGAAATGCTCGCCGGTCAATTGCAACGCGGGTCGTTTCACGCGCGGCAGGTTGGCCGGCATGTCGTACTGGTGCAGCGCGTCGAGCACCTGCCAGCGTTCCCGTCCCGCTTCGAGCTGGGCGCGGTTGATGCGGTCCATCCACGACTGCGTCGGGTGCATCGGCGCGTGCGCGGGATCGTTTGCCAGCACGAATTCGATGGTGCGCGTCGTCGGAAAGCCCGAGGCATCGCTCGGCCGCGCGCCGCTTTTCAGCGCGCCGTGATTGCGCGTCGCTGTTTGGGTGTCCGGATACCAGGGGCAATTGACCATAATAATTTTGTCGGCTCGATCTGCGTGTGCCGCGGCAAGCTCGATTGCAATTACCGCGCCTCCCGACTCGCCGATGAAATTCGCCGTCTTGAGTCCGAGCGCGTCCATTACTTCGAGGATCCAGCGCGCATAGTCGGCGATGGTCGGCTGCACCGTCACATGGTCGGACATGCCATGGCTCGGATAGTCGATCGCGATCGCGCGAAGCTCCGGCGCCAGGACGGCCATCAGTTCGAGGTACAGCGCAGACGATTGCTGGTTCATATGCAAAAGCACGACCGGCTTGCCGCGGCCGGCCGCGCGGTAATGTATATAGCCTGCACTTGTTTTCACGAGCGCGCGTTCGATGTCCATCCGCTCAGATCTCCTCCAGTACGTGCGCGATGATTTTCGCACGGAATGCGAATGTCGGCTGGCATCACCGGCGCGCGCGATTTGCCGTAAAATGAACCGCGTCAAAGGAGGATTTATGACCACTGCCGAACTCACCCGCTACGAGATTGACGTCAGCGACGTCGAATACCTGCGCCATGGCGACAAGCCGCTGCTCGCGCGCATCTACAAACCGCGCGGCAAAGGGCCGTTTCCGATCATCGTCGATCTGCACGGCGGCGCGTGGTGCAAGAAAGACCGCACGAGTGATGCCGGCACGGACGAGCCGCTCGCCAAAAGCGGCGTGATCGTGGTCGCACTCGACTTTCGCATGCCGCCCGAGGCGCGTTATCCCGCCTCGCTCGTCGACGTGAATTACGCGATACGCTGGTGCAAGGCGCATGCCGCGGAATGGGGCGGTCGTGCGGAGCGCGTCGGCATACTCGGCGTCTCCAGCGGCGGCCATCAGGCGATGCTGACCGCGATGCGACCGAACGACGCGCGCTATGCGGCGCTGCCGCTTCCCGGCAAGCAGGTGTTCGACGCGAAAGTGCACTGCGCGGTGATGTGCTGGCCGGTGATCGATCCACTCGGCCGCTATCGCTATGCTAAGAATGCGCAATCGAGCACCGATGCGAAACTCAAGGAAGCGGCTGACGGATGGGTGAGCGGCCACGACAAATACTGGGGTGGTGGCGAAGCGGAAATGGCGGAAGGCAATCCGACGCAGGCGCTCGTGCGCGGCGAAAAGGTGGAACTGCCGCCGGTCATCTACATCCAGGGTCTCGCCGATATCGCGCACCCGGTACCGAACCGCGAGCAGTTCATCGCGAGCTACCGCAAGGCCGGCGGGCGCGTCGAACTTCACGCGTTCGAAGGCGTCGGCGAAGCGTTCATCACGACCGATCCCAACTCGCAGGCGGCGCGCGACGCGATCGACAAGATCATCGAGTTCGTGCGCCGCGAAATGCGCTGAGCGCCCAGGATTAGTCGAACTTCAGGTCCGCGGCCTTGACGACCGCGCCGAGCTTGTCGAATTCGGCGCGCACGAACTTGTCGAACTCTTCGGGCGTCGACGGCCGCGGAACTGCGCCCCGCACGTCGAAGCGCTCTTTGACGTCGGGCAGTTTCAGTATGCGCGCGACTTCCGCGGAAATTTGTCTGATGACGTGACGCGGAGTCCGGGCGGGCGTGAAGAGTCCGTACCAGGTATCGAATTCGAATCCCGGCAGCCCGGCTTCGGCGACGGTCGGCACGTCGGGCAGAGCCGGCGAGCGCGTGGCGGTCGATACCCCCAGCGCCAGCAAGCGCTTGTCCTTCACGAGCGGCAACGCAAGGCCGATCGGTGAAAAAACGAAATTGATGCGGCCGGCCAGCGCGTCGGTCAACGCTTCGGGACCGCCTTTGTAGGCGACGTGGATCACGTTGATGTCGGCGGCAAGCCGGAACTGCTCGCCGTTGATGTGCATACCGCTGCCGATGCCCGCCGAGCCGAACGTGAGTTGCCCCGGTTTTTGTTTTGCCAGCGCGATCAATTCCCTGACGGTTTTCACGCCCTGCACGGGCGGTGCGATCAGCACGTTCGGCACTCCCGAGACCTGCGAGATTCCCGTCAGGTCGCGCAAAGTGTCGTAAGGCAGGTTCGTATAAATTGCCGGCGTGATCGCGTGCGCCATGGAGTTCATGTAAATCGTGTAGCCGTCGGGCGACGACGCGGCGACGAGCTTGGTCGCGAGCACGCCGCCCGCACCCGGCCGGTTGTCGACGATCACCTGCTGGTTCCAGTGCTCGGCCATGTTCTGGCCGATGATGCGGGCGAAGAAATCGGTCTCGCTGCCGGCGGTGAACGCGACGATCATGCGCACGGGACGCACTGGAAAAGTTTCCGCGGGCTGCGCGGCCGCCGCTTGCGCCGCACAAGCGTATCCCGCCAGGATGGCGACGGCTGAAAACTTCATGGTTCCTCCGATTGCCGGCCGCGCCGTCTTCGCCCCGGGACTCCGTAGCGATAGCGGCGGGTTGCCGGTATGATTCCGGAAAAGTATAGCTTGAATCGCAGGAGGAGTAACGTGACCATGTCCATCCGCCGGCTGTCTGCCGCGTGCGGCGCGGAAGTCTCCGGCATCGAATTCACGCGGCCGCTCGGCACGGACCGCGTGCAGGAAGTTGCGCAGGCGCTCGGTACTCACGGGATTCTGCTGTTCCGCAACGCCGATATCGATCCCGCGCAGCACGTGGCGTTCAGCCGGCAGTTCGGTCCGCTCGAACGGCACGTCGTCGGCGAATTCAATCTGCCCGACTATCCCGAGGTTTTCGTCGTGTCGAACGTCCGGGAAGAGGGCAAGTTGAAGGGCGCGGTATACGCGGGGCAGTACTGGCATTCGGATCTCTCTTACATGCGCAAGCCGTCGCTGGGCTCCTTATTGCTTTGTCACGAGATGCCTGCGATTGGCGGCGACACCATGTGGGCGAACATGTATCTCGCGTACGACACGCTGTCGGAAGTCATGCAGAAATTCATCGGCGGCCTGAAGGCGGTGCATGACTACAGCCACGCGTACGATACCTATTTCGCGCATCTGAAAGAGCGTCCGCCGCTGACCGCGGAGCAGCGCGCCAAAACGCCGCCGGTCGAGCAGCCGATGGTGCGCACGCATCCGGACACGGGCCGGAAGGCCTTGTACGTGAATCCCGGCTTCACGACCGGCATCGTCGGCATGCCGAAAGAGGAAAGCGACCCTGTCCTGGATTTTCTGTTCCGCCATGCGACGCGGCCGGAGTTCATCTACCGGCACCGCTGGAGCGTGCACGACATGATTTTCTGGGACAACCGCTGCACCATGCATTATGCGCTCGCCGATTACGACTTCTCGGTGCGCCGGCACATGCATCGCACGACGGTCGCGGGTGACGAACCTTATTGATCTGAACTAATCGATCCGGATGTTCGCGGCCTTGATGATCTTGGCCCACTTCGCCGATTCGTTCGTCATATAGTCGCGCAACGCTTCGGGCGCGCCGGGCTCGGGATCGCCGCCTAACGCGAGAAAGCGCTCGTTGATTTCGGGCGTCTCCATGGCCTTGACGATCGCAGCGTTCAACTTCGTAACCAGCGGCTGCGGCGTGCGGGCGGGCGCAAAAATGCCGTACCACGTCGTGTACTCGTAACCGGGCACGCCCGCTTCGGCGATGGTCGGAATATTCGGCAGCGCCGGCGAGCGTTTCGCGCTGCCGACGCCCAGTGCAACGAGGCGTCCCGTTTTGATCTGCGGCAGCACTGCGGGCACGCTGCTGAAAGCCATCTGAATCTGGCCGCCGATCAGGTCCGTAATCGCAGGGCCGCCGCCTTTGTATGGCACGTGCACGATGTCGACGCCCGCCAGCCATTTGAGGAGTTCGGTGCCGAGATGGTTGGGTGTGCCCACGCCGCTCGAACCCGCGCTGAGATAACCGGGCTTCGCCTTGGCGAGCGCGATCAATTCACGCACGTTCTTCACCGGCAATTGCGGATTGATCACCAGCAGTTGCGGCACGATCACGACCATGCTGACCGGCGCAAAGTCTCTGACCGGGTCATACGCGAGTTTGTGCGAGAGCAGCGGATTGCACACCATCCCGGCCGAGGTGCCAAGCATGACCGTATAACCGTCGGGCGCCGCCTGCGCGGTGATCATGGTGCCGAGCACGCCGCCGGCGCCGCCGCGATTGTCGACCACGACCTGTTGGCCGAACGATGCGCTCATTTTTTGCGCGAGTGCGCGTCCGACCAGATCCGTGTTGCCGCCCGGCGGATACGTGATGACGAGGCGGATCGGCTTGGTGGGATAGGGCTGCGCGTTAATGTTCGCAGCGCACGCGAGCATCATCGCCGCGAGTGCGCATTGAAACAGGCGTTTTGACAGCATCGGATTTGCGGCGTGCGTTTTCATCCGGGCGGCGGCCGGCGCGGATCTTCGAAGAATTCAAGCATCAGAAATTGCTCGAGACTCGCGTTGTCCCTTTGCCGCGCGGATAGCGTCACATTGCGGCCCAGCCGCTGCGATTCCCACGTGAAATCCTCCTGTTCGTATTCGCGAATAATGGCGATCATCTTGCGCACCACGGCAATGTGGATGTCGGGATTGTTGCCTTTCTGCACTTCGATCAGTTGCTTGGTATTGCGGCGGACATCCTTGTTCCAGCCGAAGAACCAGAACTCGGCACTATAGCCTACGTGGACGAGCTGAAACACGCCGCCGCCCTGTGACGGATCATAGCCGAAGGTCTGCTTGCGCTGGGTCGCGAGATTGGCGGCGGCGATCCGGTTGGCGCGCGCGTTGTCGTCTTCGACGGGGGGCGTATTCGTCGCAAGGCCGGAGGACGGCGGTGCGGCCGTCTCGCCGCGCGCGCGGCGGCGCGCATCTACGAACGACGCGAAATCACCGGCGGGTGCCGGCGGAGCGGCGGGCGCGGCCGGTGGTGCCGGCGGCGCTGGCGCAGTTACGGGTGGCGTGGTTGACGGCGGAGTGCGCAGCGCGAGAACGGGAGCGGAAGGACGCGGCGGCGGAGCAGGCCGCGCCGGCCGCGCCGGGGCCGCGGGCTGCGATTGCAACGCGGGTGCGGTTGGCGGCGAGGACGGCGGACGCGGCGGTGGCGCGAGCTGCACTACGAGCGAGCCGCTCGTTTCGCCGCGCTCGGACAACTCCGGCGACGGCAGATGCAGCTTTATCTGCGGCAGCCACTTCCACAGCACGGCGACGTGCACCAGCACCGACAGCAATACCGCGATCCAGATGGTGGGGATCGTGACGCCGTCGTGCCGGTTGCGAAATTCGTCCTTCATCGCGAAGTCATGTTGAATATGGGCGGCGCAGCGCCGGATGAACAGCGGGAAAAGTTATGCCGGACCGGTGTCCGCATCGCGGGCGCCCGCATCCGGCTGCGCCGCCCGTGCGCGACCGCCGCGGATTACCGTACCAAAATCGCGGTGCGCAAAGGAACCGCCGAGACTTGGGCTAATGCGACGACTGGCCTTCCAGCAGCAATTTGACGATCTGCGGCGTGATGTCGCGTGCGCGCTGGTCGAGTTCCGCATCCGTAAGGTTCGCAATCGGATGCGGCATCGCGAGGAATTTGAAATCCTTGAGCCCCCACGAACGGGCCATCGCGTCGCCGGTTTTCTGGAATACATCGGTGATGATGGACGCCGTCGGCATTCCCTCTTGTTCCATTACGATGCTGTCGAGCACACTGCCCGAGCTGCATGACCCTCAATCGCCGACGCCGGCGACGACAAAATCGCAATTCTGCCTGAACTCCGCGATGATTTCGGGTGAGACGGGGATGCCGGCGCTTTTCTTGCGCCGCATGATGTGCGCTTTCACTCCATGCTCGCGCTCGAGCACGCCCGCGATGCGCTCGAGCAGCTGGTCTGAATTGTGTTTCGAATTGTCGACGAGACCGACGCGCAGGCCGGAGAGCGATTTGGGTCGCGGCGCGTATTCAATCCTGCGCCCCCTGGCTTCGGTGGTCGGGTCGTATATACGTACTGTCATGAAGTTCTCCTTGGATTGCGCAACACAAAAATCAGACCGCGAAAGCCGGCTCCGCGTTCACGGACGGCGGATTTCTTTCGTGACGGCTTGTGAGCCGTTCTTGCCGCCCCAACCGGGAATGTAGGCCGACTGCACGCCGGCCTTGCCGCCCGCCATGATGACGAGGAAATCGTCCGGCTCGTGCACGAGCGGCACCAGCGTGGTTTCGTCCGCGGCTGCGATGGCGCCGTCTTTCAGGTTGATGCGTTTCAGTTCAGCGACTGAAATTTTCGTGTGTTCGAAGACGTAGCGCTTGACGTCGTCGCGCGTCCAGCCCGCTTTGGCGATCACGGCCATGTGCTCGCCCGCGAACACCATCGCGTAGAACGGCTGGCGCGCCGTGCCCGCCGACACGCGCATCTGCGCGCATGCGGTCGCGAGTATGCCTTCCGGCGTCGCGGAAAGGCCATTCGAGTACTGGTGCACGCCGAGCGCGGCCATGATGGTCACCGCGTTCTGCTCGCGCTTGAAGCCGCGGGACACGTGCAATGGCGGCCATGGGCTTTCCGCCTCGTTCTCCGCGATGCAGTAGGTGTACTTGCCGGGGTGGCCGAGGCTGCTCTGATCGAGCGTGCCGGGCAGCGTGCCTATCGTGTTGCGCATCAGGAGTCTGACCGCGCGGCCTATGGTTGCGTTCGCCCGCCATCCCGGCCCGAACAGATTGTGGCCGCAATTCATGTCGAGCTCGCGCGCGATCGGTCCGTTTACGATCATCAGTACACCCGAGCCGCCCGTGCTGGTGGCGGGGCCGTGGTAGCCATAGAGGGGATCGGCGAGCGCCTCGACCGCCGCGACCACCACCGGCATGTATTCGGGTCGGCAGCCGGCGAGTACCGCGTTGATCGCTATTTTTTCGGCCGTTACCGAGACCTGGCGGTTTTCGATAAATGCGACCTGCTGCTGCGGCTCGAGCTTGACCGCTGCGAGCATCGCGGCGATTCTATCTTCGGTCGGCGGCACCACGGGCAACCCGTCGGTCCAGCCCTTTGCATAGCAAAGTTCCATGGCGGCAGCCATGTCCGGCGCCTCATGGGCGCGCGACGTCAATTGCATGTGGTGTCCTTGTGATGGGCGCTCTTTACGCGTGCGACTGACAGAGTGCACAGTATGCCCGCGCAGGCGGGGGGCGGCAAGGCGGGCGGCGTTGTTTTGCCGCCTGCACGCGACGTAATTCCGCGCGCCGCTTCTTTGCTGGTGCGCGCATTTGCCGTATGCTAAAGCGGGTGTCGAAGGGTAATGTCGAAAGGACTGGTAATGAAGACAGGAATAACTGGCGCAGTCGGTGTCGCCATCGCGCTGTTGACGCATTGGGCGCTTGCGCAGGAGCCGACCGTTCGCGTGCTGGGGCTTATGAAGTCGGTGGTCATTCCGGCCTCCGACGCGGTGTTCGCCGTCGGCAAGGCGCCGCCCAAAAACGATCGGGAGTGGGCTGCCGTCGAAAGTGGCGCGGCCAAACTGATCGACGCAGGTAAAGCGCTGGCGGACGAAGCGCCGGCCACCGGCGGCGCGAACTGGGTCAAGCTGTCAAACGCCCTGGCAGATGCTGCCGCAGTCGCGGGCAAGGCCGCCAAGGAGAAAAATGCCGACGCCGTGCTCGATGCGGGCGACGTCCTTTACACCACCTGCGAAGACTGCCACCGCCAGTACGTGAAGAAGTAAGCGCAGCCAGCGCGCCGTCAGGGCGCGGCGGTTTTCCGGAAAATCTGGGCGTCGGTGAATAACGATCCGATCACGACTTTCTGGATGGTGTGGTCGTCCGGCACCATGAAAAGTATCGGGTTGATCAGTTCTTCAAAAATTCCGCGCAGGCTGCGCGCGCCCGTCTTGTATTCCATCGCGATTTCGGAAATCTGCTCGAACACGCG
>CAZEAX010000104.1:0-12551 GCA_964510405.1 uncultured Streptomyces sp.
GGCCACCCAGCGCGTCTGCCAGCCCGCGAGCAGCAGCGCGCCGCCGCCGACCTCGAGCGCGATCGTCAGAACCAGCAGCGGCGTGGTCGCCGGTAATCCCACGCCGGCCATGTACGCGGCGGTACCCGCGAAACGGGCGATTTTGCCGATGCCCGAGATAATGAAGAGTTGCGCGAGCAGGATGCGCGCGGCCAGCGGCGCGTACTTTTGCACCAGTTCGCATAATACGTTCACGGTTTCCCCTTCGAATGCGGCGCGGCGGCAATCTGCGCACGCGACCCATCGCATGCTACCGCAATTTCGCCCCGCACCGCGCGACGAAGCGGCGTCGTGCTTATGAGCCCGCGGTCCACGGCGCGCTCGACGACGAGGCCTTGCACGCCGCGATTGCAGTGACGACGAGCAGCACCAGCGCCAGCGCGAGCACGCTGGCCGTTCCGCTTTTGAAAATCAGGATCGCGCCGATCGCAGCGCCCGCGAACATCGTGAGCGTGGCCATCAAGCGGCGGCGGGGCTGGGGATTTTTGCCGCCGGCCAGCGTCGAATCGGCGGCGAGCCCCGTGAGCGTCAACGTCAGCACGGTCGTCGTCATGTCCGGGACCGCCAGCCTGCGCGCGACTGCGTTTTGCAGTCCCATCGCCAGCGCCAGCAGCACGATCAGCGCGTAACGATAGGGCACGCCGTCGCGCGGGATCACGAGCGCGACGGCCAGCGCCGCGCCGATGAGCACGATGTTGGCTGTCGTCGCGATCGCCAGCAGCCGCGCACGGTGTTTCCCCGCCACCGCGCCCAGCCGTCCGCCGGCCAGCGCGCCCGCCATGAACGCAGTCATCGCCGCCAGCGATGCGGGCACCGAGAATTCGTGCGCGTCGGCGACCGCCAGACCCAGGAAGATGACGTTGCCGGTCATGTTCGCGACGAACACATGGCCGAGCTCGAGATAGCTGATCGCATCGACCAGGCCGGTCACCATGGTCGCGATCATCAGCAGAACAACGAGCGGGCCGTGCCGCTCGTCGCCGCCGGCCGTTTCGCCCAATCGTGCGAGCATCCCCACATCAGTCTCCCTTGCCGCGCCTAGAACACGGCGCAACTGCAGCCGGAAAATCCCGCCGCCGGTCCCCATCCATCGAACGGGCTGCCGCAACCTGCCAGCGTCGCAATGCGCGAACGGGCCTCCGACTTCTTCATCAACGGCGCGCCCCACCCGCCATAGGCGGCAACCGGCGACCAGTCGGGGCTCACGGGCAATGGCGGGGGCGCCATGCCGCCGAACTCCGCGCCGGCATGCACCGGATTCCCGCCGACCATCGTCAGCACCGACTGCAGCGCTTTGATCTGCTCGTCGGGTACGGAAAAATAATCCGCCGACAGCACCGCGAGGTCCGCCAATTGTCCCGGCACGAGTGCGCCCTTTTTGCCTTCGTCGCTCGAAAACCAGCTCGAGCCGACCGTCCACAGGCGCAAGGCTTCCATGCGGTCGAAGCGGTTGGCGTCCGCATAAATCTGGGTGCCGCCGACGGTCTTGCCCGCCACCAGCCAGTAGAGTGAAACGAAAGGGTTGTAGCTCGCCACCCGCGTCGCATCGGTGCCGGCGCCAACCGGCACGCCGGCCGCGAGCATGCGCTTGATCGGCGGGCTCGCGTCGGCGCTGCCGTAGCGCCGGATGAAGTATTCGCCCTGGTACGCCATGCGGTGCTGCACGGCGATGCCGCCGCCCAGCGCGCGAATGCGGTCGATGTTGCGCGGCGAAATCGTTTCCGCGTGGTCGATGAACCAGTGCAGTCCCGCGAACGGCACTTCGCGATCGACCGCTTCGTAGACATTCAGCGCACGCGTGATGGTTTCGTCGTACGTTGCATGCAGGCGGAACGGCCAGCGGTTTTGCGCGAGCAGCCGCACGACGTTCGTGAGATCGGCCTCCATGCTGGAGGCCATGTCGGGACGCGGCTCGAGGAAATCCTCGAAGTCGGCGGCCGAATAGACGAGCATTTCGCCGGCGCCGTTGATCCGGTACATGTCGTCGCCCTGCCCGGGCGTCACCGTCTTCGCCCAGTTCGAAAAATCGTCGAGCTCCTGCTTCGGCCGCTGCGTGAATAAGTTGGCGGCAATGCGCACCGTCATCTGCCCGTCCTTGTGCAGCGCGGTGACGACTTCGTAGTCCTGCGGATAGTTCTGGAAGCCGCCGCCCGCGTCGATCACGCTCGTCACGCCGAGGCGATTGAGTTCGCGCATGAACTGGCGCGACGAATTGACCTGCTGCTCGAACGGCAGCTTCGGCCCCTTGGCGAGCGTCGAATAGAGAATGAATGCGTTCGGCTTCGCGATCAGCAGCCCCGTCGGATTGCCGGCCTTGTCGCGCTGGATTTCGCCGCCGGGCGGGTTGGGCGTGTCTTTGGTGTAGCCGGCCGCACGCAGCGCGGCGCGATTGAGCAACGCCGTGGCGTAAAGATTCAGCACGAAGACCGGAGTATCCGGCGCGGCGGCATTGAGTTCGTCGAGCGTCGGCATGCGTTTCTCGGCGAACTGGAATTCCGACCAGCCGCCGACCACGCGCACCCAGTGATTGGGCGGCGTGCGCTGCGCCTGCTCGCGCAGCATGCGCAATGCGTCGGCGAGCGAGGGCACGCCGTCCCAGCGCAGTTCGAGGTTGTAGTAAAGCCCGCCGCGGATCGGATGCGAGTGCGAATCGATGAGTCCCGGGATTACCGTGCGGCCGTTCAACTCGACCACGCGCGTCGCCGCACCGCGGTACGCCATCACCGTCGCGTTGTCGCCGGTTGCAAGCACGCGCCCGTCCTTGATCGCGAGCGCCTGCACCATCGCGCGCCGTTCGTTCTGCGTCGCGATTCTGCCGTTCGCCAATATCGTGTCCGCCATTGCGGATCCGGGCGCCGGATTGCCGCCGGAAGTGGCGCAACCAGCAACGATACCGCTCATACCCAGTGCCGCACCCGCCTTGATGAAATCGCGCCGCGTGTAGTTCGTGTGCCTGTCGCCGTGCATGGCAGATCTCCTTCGCAAAAATCAACGTCGGCTGGAACCATGACTACCCCGTCTTTTCGATCCCTTCGATGTCGTAACCGGCATCGCTCCACGCATCGAGGCCGCCCTGCAGCGGCCGCACCCGGGCGAACCCCCGGTCCATCAGCATGCGGGCGACACGCGCCGCGCTGGCTTCGTTCGGTCACGTACAGTAGACGATAATGTCGCGGTCGGGCGGCACCTGCGCGAGCGCCGTATCGAGATTGCGCAGATCGACCGCGATTGCGCCGGGCACGCGGCGCGGATCGATTTCCCGCGCGGAGTCCGAGCGCACGTCCACCACCACGGGTGCGGCGCCGTCCTGCATCAACCGGTAGAGATCATCCACCGAAATGCGCGCCATCCGCAGCGCCTTGAAAAAGCGCCGGCGCTCGTACCACTTGACGGCCACGAAGAGCGCGAGCGCCACGCCGACGACGATCAGCGCGTACACGCCCATCTGTCCGAGCTCGCCGAGCAGCCAGTCGATCTGGCGGTAGAACAACGTGCCCGCAACCGCGGCGAGGCCGGCCCACAATGCGGCACCCAGCGCGCTGTAAAAGAGAAAACGGCCGCACTTGATTCGCAACGCGCCGGCGAGCGGCGGCGCCACCGTCGAAAAACCCGGCACGAATTTGGCGATGACCAGCGAGACCGGGCCCCAGCGCACGAACCGCGTCTCGGTTTGCCGCACGCAGGAATCGGGGGAAATCGAAATGCGGCACAGGAGCTGCAGCACGCGCATGCCGTAAATGCGTCCCGCCGCGTACCAGATCACGTCGCCGAGCAGCGCGCCGAGCACCGCGACGCCGATAATCGCCGCCAGCGACGGCCCGCCGCCGACCGCGAGCGCACCGGCCACCATCAGCGTCGGCACGGCGGGCACCGGCGCGCCGGCCTGCTCGAGAAATACGTTCGCGAATACGAACACCAGCCCGTACTGGACGAGCAGCGCGGTCAGCTGTTGCATCATGGGCTGAGACTTCCCCGCGTCATGGTCGACCCGGCTGCGTCAGTCCTTGATCGCTTCGACCTGGATATGCAGCGTGACCTCGTCGCCGACGGCGGGCAGGTATTTCGTCATGCCGAAATCGGAACGCTTGAGCGTGCCGGTGACCTCGGCGCCGCAATCCTCTTTCTTGTAAAACGAATGCTGCGCACAGACCACGCGCGAGATCGTCAACGTCAGCGGCCTGGTGACGCCGAGCAGGGTCAACTCGCCTTCGGCGCTCGCCGGCACGGCGCCGTTGAACTTGATCGACTTCGCTTTGTACACCATGGTCGGGAATTTCTCGACGTTGAAGAAATCCGGCGAGCGCAGGTGTTCTTCGAGCTTGGGGTCGCCGGTGCCGATCGACGCCGTCTGCACGGTGATCTCGACGCTGCCGGTCTTCGCCGCGCGATCGAGCACGAGCCTGCCGCTGGTCTTGTTGAACTGGCCGTGATGCGTCGAAAACCCGAAATGGTTGATTTCGAAGCGCGGAAACGAGTGGCTGGTATCGAGCGTATAGCTGTCCGCGGCGTCTGCGCCGGTCGCAAAAACGAATAAAGCCACTGCCATCGAAAAACTGCGCATTGCTGGTCTCCTAAAAAATGCCGTCAAATTCAAAAATCCAGAACCGCAAATTGCCGCAGATAAACGCAGACACACGCAGATGGAAAATTACGGCCAACCGCATCGACTTTGACTCACGGGTTTGGTTGGCGGCTTTGAGCAATTTTTGCGTTCTGAACTTATCTGCGTTTATCCGCGTTTATCGGCGGCTCCAAACTGTTTTTTGAGACTCCTTCTAGTTCAAATCGAACAGCAGGACTTCCGCAGCCTTGCCGTTGCCGAACTCGATCGCGGGCTCGCCGCTGATTTTCACGGCGTCGCCGGCGCTTAACGCGCGGCCATTGACCGTCACGCCGCCGCGCGCGACGTGCACGTACGCTTTGCGCCCCGCCGCCAGCGCATGGGTTGCGCGCTCCGCGCCATCGAGCAATGCGGCGAGAACCGCGGCATCCTGATGTATCGTCACGGAGCCGTCGCGCCCGTCGCTCGACGCAATCAGCCGCAGGCGTCCGCGCTTCGATGCCGCGTCGAAATGCTTTTCCTCGTAACCCGGCGCGATGCCGGTGACCGCCGGCTCGATCCAGATCTGCAGGAGATGCACGGGTTCGTCGCGCGACGCGTTGAACTCGCTGTGCTTGACGCCGGTGCCCGCGCTCATGCGCTGCACGTCGCCGGGCCGGATGACCGAGCCGTTGCCCATGCTGTCCTTGTGCTCGAGCGCGCCCTCGAGAATATAGGTGATGATTTCCATGTCGCGATGGCCGTGCGTGCCGAAGCCCTGCCCCGGCTGCACCACGTCCTCGTTGATCACGCGCAGCGAAGCAAAGCCCATGTGCCGCGGGTCGTGATAATCGGCGAACGAAAAACTGTGATAACTGTCGAGCCAGCCGTGGTTTGCGTGGCCGCGGTCGGCGCTTTTGCGTAACTCGATCATGTTTATTCTCTCACTCGGCGCGGGCGCCCGATGCTTTCACGACCTTCGTCCATTTCGCGGTTTCAGAGCGGATGAATTCGCCGAATTCGGCCGGCGTGCTCCCGGTCACTTCGAAATCGCTCGCCGCGATTTTGTCACGGTTGCCGCGCTCGCGCAGGATCCTGCCGATTTCCGCATTCAGTCTGGTCACGATTTCTTTCGGCGTTTTCGCCGGCACCACGACGCCGTACCAGACGCTCGCTTCATAGCCGGGCACGCCCGACTCCGCGACGGTCGGCACCTCGGGCAGCACGGCGATGCGCTTCGCGCTCGTCACCGCGAGCGCTTTCAGCTTGCCCGATCTCAACAACGACACCGAGCCCGGGGTCGACGCAAAGCTTATCTGGATCTGGCCCGCGATCACATCGGTGGTCGCCTGCGCCGCGCCCTTGTACGGAACGAGCGTCATCTTGACGCCCGCCATGTAGTCGAAGAGCTCGGACGCGAGGTGCGACGCATTGCCCTGCACCGAGCCGTAATTGACCTGGCCGGGTTTCGCCTTCGCCAGCGCGATCAGTTCCTTCACGTTGTTCGCGGCCACCGACGGATGCGCGACGATCACGAAAGGCGCCGATGCGGCGAGTATTACCGGCGCGAAGTCGCGCAGCGGATCGAACCCGATGCTTTTGTAGAGGCTCGCGTTGATCGCGAGCGGGCCGGACGTGCCCATGAACATCGTGTAGCCGTCGGCCGGCGATTTCGCCACCAGTTCGGCGCCGATGTTGCCGCCGGCGCCGGGTCGGTTGTCGACGACGATCGGTTGGCCGAGGCTCGCCGACAGCGGCTGCGCGATCAGGCGCGCGAGTATGTCAGTGGGTCCGCCGGCCGGCAACGCGACGATGAGCCGGATCGGCTTCACCGGGTAGGCACTCTGCGCCCAGACCGCGGTTGCGCAGGGCGCGGCGAGCGCCGCGCCGCAAACGAAGCGCCACGGGAAAGACCTGATCGAATTCGGCGGCCTCATCGGCTTCCTGCCTCTCATGCGAGTTCGAAAATTATAATCTCGTGGTCGGCGAGCGCGGGTACCGTCACGCACGCCCAGCCTCCCTTTTCTACGCAGGCGATCGCGGCTTCGCTCGACGCCACGCGCACTTCGCGCACCTTTTCGCCGGCGGCGAGCTTCACGCGCACCGCGACATTGCTGAGCGGCACGATGGTGCGCCCCGCGTGCCGCCAGCCGGTGTTCAAATGTTTGCCGACCGGGAAATTGATCAGATGCACGAGCTTGCGCCGGGGCTGCACGTTGAGAGCGACGTCGACAAATTCCGGCGCATCCACTTCGAAATTATGCGCGTCACCCAGCGCATGCCGCACCGCATTCGCGAGCACCCGTCCCAGATCGGGAAAACCGTAGTGGTAGAAGAGCGCGTCCATCGCGTTCGCGAAATACACCGTGCGGCCCTTGCCGTGCATGCCGCGCACGGCGACCGGCACGCCGGTGGCCGCACGGATCGCGCTGTACTCCGGAATGCTGATGGTGGCGCCCGAATGCGCGATGACCGGCGGAATCAGCGTCAGCGGTACGACCCGGCCGGCCGCGGCCTCCACTTCGACCAGCGCGCCTTCGTTCGGGATGAGATCGGTGTTGACTATGCCCGCCACCAGCGGATCGGCGGCGTGTACGATGCGCGAATATGAAGATTTCAATTCCTTACGACGCCCGCGCACGGTGACACCGAACATTTTCGCGAACGCGGGTTCCGCGCGTGCGCCGCCTTCGCGCGTGCGCATGCCCGTGTCGAATGTCGCGACCACCGCACCGCCCGCCGCGACGAACGCCTCGATCGCGGATGCGCCCGCGTCATCGACGCACGCCATGTTCGGCAACACGAGCACGCGGTAGCGCGCGAGCCGCGCCGCGTCGATGAACTTGTCGGAAATCACGTCGAACGGCACATGCGCCTCGAGCAGCGCGCAGTAGAACCCGCGCACCGCGTCGAGGTACTGGCCGTGCGTATCGGCGCCCGCGTAATTGTCCTGGGTGTGGCGCGAATACACGAGTGCGACCTGCGCGCCCGACACTGCACCATCGAAGTAAGGTTCCCAGCGCGCGAGCCGCGCGAAAACTTCGCGCATCGGCGCGAGACTGCGCCGGTCGAAGAGTTCCGAATAGCCGCCGTTGATGTGCAACCAGCTGTTCACGCCGTTGGCGAACTGCTGCGCGATCCACGCGCGGTTCTCGGCTTCCGGCGTCGCGTAAAGCCGCCACCACGGATAGAAATAACTGACCGTCATCCAGCGCTGCCTGTTCGGCGCGACCGACGACAGGTATTTCGCCTGGATGCCGGGCCACCAGGGTGCCGTGTTGCGGCGCTGGCATTCGAACGTCGGCACGTCCTGGTGCTCGAGCCAGTAGTCGATGTCCCAGCCGCCGGGACGGATCGTTTCCAGCGACTCCATCAACTGCACGGCCGCGATGAAAATGGCGGCGGGCTTGGCGCGCTGGATTGCATCGTGCATATGCGCGACCCACGCCGCGATCCGGCGGTAACGCCATTCGTTGAACGCGAGCCATGCGGGATCGTTCCAGTTCTCCGCAAGCGGCAGCTCGAAGCCGCTGTCCGCCTTGAACATCGACTTGCAGGTATCGCAATAGCAGCCGTCGGTGTCCCACGCCGCGAACTTGCCCTGGTTGTTCCAGATGCCGTCGACGTCGTACTGCGTGAGCATCTCGCGCACGACTTCCGCCATGCGATCGCGATAGTAGCCGGCGTTCGGGCAGGTGACGTAAAACTCGTTGACCGGATAGAACCCGCCCGCGCGGTCGCGCGCGAACCAGTCCGGATGCTGCGCAGCCAGTGCCTGCGGCGCGCAGCTTGGATCGATGCGCGCCAGCACGTGCAGGCCTTGCACATGCGCGCGCGGCACGAGTTCCGCGAGCAGATCGCGCCCGTTGAGGCCCGCGCTTTTGGGATGGCCCGCGATGCGCGTCTGGTAGAACGCAACGATGCCGCCGCCGTTGATGCAGAACGCGGTTGCCGGAAAATCTTTGACTTCCGCGATCAGCCGGTCGGGTTCGATGCGCGCCTCGTCGCCCTCGCGCAGATTGATCAACAACACGCGGTTGGGGCGCTGCCACCATGCGCGATCCATGGTCGTCATCGTGGGCAAATCATCGCGCCGCCGCGCTTCAGCGCGCGGGCACCGCCGGTTGCGGCGTGCTGCCGTAGCTCTTGACGCCCGCGCGTTCATCGGCATCGATCTCCCAGCCGCCGCCGAGCGCCTTGTACAACGACACGAGGGCATTGAGCGTATTGCGATAAACCTGCACGCGGGCGAGTTCGGCAGTCAACAACGCAGTATCGGCGTCGATCACTTCGAAATAGGAGGAAAAGCCGATGTTATAGCGCTTCATTACCTGTTCGCGCGCCGCGCGCAGCGACTCGACCTGTTGATCCTGCGCGACGAGCGAGTCGTTATAGCCCTGACGCGCGGCGAGCGCATCGGAGACTTCGCGAAACGCCTGCGCGACCGTCTGCTGGTACTGCAAGATCGCCTGCTTTTCGCGCGCCGTGTAGATTTCGACCTGGTATTTGTTGCGGTTGACGTCGATGATGGGCTGCAGCAGCCCCAGGCCGAACGACCAGATCTTGGCCGGACCGGTGAAAAGATCGGTCAGCGCCGCGCTCTGCGAGCCGAGCGCGCCGGTCAGCGAAACGGTCGGAAACAGCGATGCCTTGACCGCCTTCAAGCGCGCGTTCGACCCGATCAGCGCGTTCTCGGACTGGCGCACGTCGGGCCGCCGTTCGAGCAGCGCGGCCGGCAATCCGGTCGGCACCTCCGGCGGCACGGGGAAATACCGCGCGTCGGTCGAAGCTTCGCGCAAGATGGGCGCCGGGTTTTCCCCGAGCAGCAGTTGCAGCAGGTTTTCCTGTTGTGCGATCTGGCTTTTGAGATCGGGCAGCAGCGCCCGCGCAGTGGCAAGATTCGCTTCGGCGCGGTTGACGTCGAGACCGGATACCACGCCGCGGTTGAACTGCGCGCGCGTAAGCTCGGCGAATTTTTCCCGCGCCGCGACCGTGCGCTCGGTCACGTACAGCTGCTGGTCCAGCGCGCGCAGGTTGAAATAAGCAGACGCAACATTGGCGATCACCGTGACGCGCGTAGTGTCGCGCGCAAATTCGGACGCAATGAGGTCCGCGCGCGCAGCCGCCTGCAGGTTGGCGATGCGCCGCCACAAATCGACTTCATAGGAAACGTCAATCTCGGCATCGTAGGTATTGCGTACCGGGGCCGCGCTCGAGGGCAGCGGCGTGGGGCCGACCGTGGAAATGCGCGAACGCGTGGCGGTCGCGCCCGCCGAAACCTGCGGTATCGATCCCAGCCCCGCGATGCCGCCCGCCGCGCGGAATTCCTCCACGCGCGCGAGCGCGATCCTGACGTCGTAATTTTGCTGCAACGCCGTTTTGATCAGCTTCTCGAGCACCGGGTCGCGGTATAACTCCCACCATGCCAGATCGGCGAGCGATTTCTGGTCGAGCGGCGCCGTCTGCCCGCGAAACTCGGCCGGTGTCTTCACCTCGGGCCGCTTGTAGCCCGGGAACATCGAACACGCGGCGAGCAGCGATGCCAGAACAACGATCAGCAGGCGTTTCATGCTCCAGTCTCCGGATCGGGCGCGGGGACCGGCACGGGAGGCTCCGGGTCGCGCGCAAACGGCCAGCGGCGCTCGCTGATGCGCTGGATCACGACGTAAAACACGGGGATCACGAAGATGCCTATTATCGTCGCCGCCAGCATGCCGAACACGACGGTGGTGCCGAGCGACTGGCGCGCGCCCGCGCCCGCGCCGGTGGCGATCGCGAGCGGTATCGTGCCGAGTATGAACGCGAACGAGGTCATCAGAATCGGCCGCAGCCGCAACCGGGCGCCCTGCAGCGCGCCCTCCACTATGGACTCGCCGCGCTCGTGCGCGAGTTTCGCGAACTCCACGATCAGAATCGCATTCTTCGCGGCGAGACCGATCAGCATGATAAGCCCGATCTGCGCGTAGACATTGTTGGCAAACGCGCGCAGCGCAAGCCCCGAAAACGCGCCCAGTACGCCGAACGGAATGACGAGCAGGATTGCGACCGGCATCGCCCACGACTCGTACAGCGCCGCGAGCACCAGGAATACGAACAAGAGCGACAGCGCAAAGATGAACCCCGTCTGGCCGCCCGTTTTCTTCTCCTGGAAAGTGGCGCCGGTCCATTCATAGCTGTAACCCACGGGCAGTGCCTTCGCGAGTTCCTCCATCGCCTGCGCGGCCTGGCCCGAACTGAAGCCGGGCGCCGCGGCGCCGTTGATGCTCGCCGAGCGGTAAATGTTGTAGCGCTGAAAATACTCGGGCGCGTTAATCGAGCGGGGCTTCACGATGGCGCTGAGCGGCACCATGTCGCCTGCGGCGCTCCTCACGTAATAACGCTTCACGTCTTCCGGATAGGCGCGCGCATAGCCTTCCGCCTGCGCCTGCACGCGGAAAGTCCGGCCGTAGAGGTTGAAGTCGTTCACGTAGTAGCCGCCGAGGAAAGTCTGCAGCGCGAAGAACACGTCGGACAGCGTGATGCCGTAGCTTTTGACCTTGTCGCGGTCGACCTCGTACTCGATCTGCGGCACGCGATCGTCGAAGTTCGCGAACACGAAACCCAGTTCCGGCCGCTTGCGCGCCTCGGCGAGAAAACCCTGCAATACTTTGGAAAACTCCGCGACATCGCCGCCGCCGCGGCTTTGCAGAATGAATTCGAAGCCGCCGGTCGTGCCCAGCCCGCGGATCGGCGGGGGATTGAGCACCAGGATGTTCGCGTCCTTGATTTCCCTGTTCAGGCGTCCATTCAGCGCGCGCAGTATCGCCGCGCCGGACTGGGCGGGATCGTGCCGCTCGTCCCACGGCTTGAAACGGATAAACGCCGTTGCGTTATATGAAGTCGAGAGACCGGTCAGCAGGTTGAAGCCCGAAATCGTCGCCACCCCGCTGATGCCGGGTTGCTCGTTGACGATTTTGGTGAGCTTGTCCACTACCGCATTGGTGCGCTCGAGCGACGCGCCGGGCGGCAGTTGCACGACGCCGAACATATAGCCCTGGTCTTCATCCGGCACGAGGCCGGTCGGGCGCGTGCTGAGCATGAAATAGAGCACGCCGAGCATCGCCGCGAAGGTCAGCATCACGAGCACCGCGCGCCGGATCAACATGGCGACCGACGCCGAGTAGCGGCGCGTGAACGCCGCGAACATGCGATTGAACCAGTCGAAGAAACGGGCCAGCACGCCATGGTGCTGCGAATCCGCCGCCGGGTGCAGGAGCAACGCGCACAGCGCCGGCGTCAGTGTCAGCGCGACGACCGCCGACAGCAGCACCGACGTGGCAAGCGTCAGCGCGAATTGCTTGTACAACTGGCCGGTCAGACCGCCGAGAAAGGCGACCGGAATAAACACCGCCGACAAGACGATCGCGATCGCGACCACCGGCCCGCCGACATCGGCCAACGCCGCCTTGGTCGCGTCGGACGCCGACAGCTTTTCGGTGTCGAGTTTGTGCTGCACCGCCTCGACCACCACGATCGCGTCGTCGACGACGATGCCGATCGCCAGCACCAGGCCGAACAGCGTCAGCGTGTTGATCGTGAAACCGAGACCAGTGAACACCGCGAACGTGCCGAGCAGCGACACCGGCACGGCGAGCATCGGGATCAGCGTCGCGCGCCAGCTTTGCAGGAACACGAACACCACGATCAGCACCAGCACGATCGCCGCGAACAGGGTCTTCATCACTTCTTTCATCGATTCGGTGACGAACGGCGTCGTGGTATACGGCACCGAATACTCTATGCCCGGCGGGAACGACTTGGCGAGCGTCTCCATCGTGCTGTTCACGCCTTTCGCGACGTCCAGCGCGTTGGCATCGGGTTGCAGGAAAATCGCGATGAATATGCCAGGCAGGCTTTTTTCCTGAACGTTGATCGTGTAGTCTGCGCCGCCCAATTCGATGCGCGCGATGTCCTTCAGGCGCACGATCTGCCC
>CAZEAX010000105.1:0-12550 GCA_964510405.1 uncultured Streptomyces sp.
CCGCAGGCTTTGATCGACCGCCTGCGCGCGATGGCGGATAAAGCCGGGCGCATCACCACGCAGCTCGACGCGCCCGCCTTACGGCTTTTGCAGGATGAACCCGGTGGCCGCGTGACCGGCGTCAAAGCGACGATCAACGGCAAACCGGAAATGATCGCGGCGCGGCGCGGCGTGGTGCTCGCGGCGGGCGGCTTCTCGCGCAACGTGGCGATGTTGAAACAGTACGTGCCGAATCAGGCGGCGGGCGTGAGTTACGGCGGCGCGGGCAATATGGGCGACGGCATCCGCATGGCGTGCGCGCTCGGCGCGGGCGTTCGCGACATGGGTTATATCAAGGGCACGTTCGGATATCACCCGAACGCGCGTACCCAGGAGGGGCGCGACTGGACCAAGCTGCCCGTGTATCGCGGTGGCATTGCGGTCAACAGGCTGGGCAGGCGCTACGTGGATGAATCGAAATCGTACAAGCTGCTCGGCGATGCGGTGCTGGAACAGCCCGGCGCGATCGCGTATCAGGTCTTCGATCAAACGATCATGGACGGCGCCTCCGACGGCGTGCCGCCATTCGATTTCAGGAGCACCCAGCGGCGCGGTCTCGTGTTCGAAGCGCCGACGCTGGCCGAACTCGCGGCGAAAATCGGCGTCGACGCGAAACAACTGGAAGCCACGGTCGCGCGTTACAACGAATTCGTCGCCAAAGGCGTCGACGAGGATTTCGGCCGTGACGGCTTGTCGACGCATTACGGCAAGCTCGTGAAAATCGAGCGCGCGCCGTTCTACGCGTACCCGTCGACGAGCGGCATCATCGCGACGTATTGCGGGCTCACGGTCGATGCGGATGCGCGCGTGTTGAATGTCTTTGGTGAGCCCATCGCCGGACTGTACGCGGCAGGCGAATTGATGGGCGGCTTTCATGGCATTTCATATATGACGGGTTCTGCCCTGGGTAAGGCGGTAATCTTCGGCCGCATCGCCGGACGGCGCGCGGCAGCAGCATGAGAGGGACGACGATGAAACTCGTGTATCCGTGCGCACTCGCGCTACTCGCATTGGTCGCGACGGTGCCGGCCGCCGCGCAGAATTATCCGGCCAAGCCCATACGGTTGATCGTGCCGTTCGGTCCAGGGGGCGGCACTGACCTGATCGCGCGCACGCTCAGCCAGCGCCTCACCGAAGCGCTCGGCCAGTCGGTCGTGGTCGACAATCGCGCGGGCGCCGGCGGCGTGATCGGCGCGGATCTCGTCGCCAAAGCGCTGCCGGACGGCTATACGCTCGTGATGGGAACGCCGGGACCACTTACGATCAATCCCGCGCTCGTCGCAAAAATGCCGTACACGCTCGCCGATTTTGCGCCGATCGCGCTGACCACCATCAGCCCGTTTATGCTGGTCGTGCACCCGGCGGTGCCGGCGAAGTCGGTCAGGGAACTGATCGCGCTCGCGCACACCAAGCCGAACGCGCTGAATTTCGGCTCGGCGGGCAACGGCTCGGTCGCGCATCTGGCTGGCGAGCAGTTCAAAGCGCTCGCCGTGGTACAGATTACGCACGTGCCGTATAAAGGCGGCGGCCAGTCGCTGATCGATTTGCTCGGCGGCCAGATCCAGATGGTGATCGACAATCTGCCGACGGTATTGCCGCAGGTGCGCCTCGGCAAATTGAGAGGGCTCGCCGTCGGCACCAAAAAAAGATCGGCGCTGGCGCCCGAATATCCGACCATGATCGAAGCCGGCGTACCCGGCTACGAGGCGACCACTGCGTCGGGCATGCTCGCCCCGGCAAAAACGCCGCGCGCCATCGTATTGCGGCTCAACCGCGAACTCAACGTCATTGTCGGCAACGCGGAAGTCAAAGACCGGTTTTTCGCGCAGGGACTGGAGGTCGTCGGCGGCACGCCGGAAGAGTATTTAAAACATCTCGACGACGAGTTGAAGCTCAACGCCCGCATCGTCAGGATGGCCGGAATCAGGATCGAATGAGTCGTTGGGGCGCTCACGAGCCTTTTAACGAAGGGGCGACCGCACTACAATGGTTCTTGCTGCCGCGGGTGCGGCGAATAAGGTTGACTATGTGGCGATCTTTGCTGGCGTGCGGTCTGGCGGTCATTGCACCTGTCGCATCGGCGCAGGTGTTTGAGTGCACGAGCGCCGCCGGCGTGAAGCAATACGCGCAATTCTGTCCACCCGGCACCGTCCAGCAGCGCCAGGTCACGAAGGGCGCCGAAAGCACTAGCGGCGCCGGGGCTGTAATCCCGGGCGCGGCGCCGAAATCCATCGAGTTACAGGACGCGGAATACCGCCAGCGCATGCTCGAGCGCAAGGATGCGGAAACCAAGGCAGGGCAGGAGCAGGCGCGGGCCGAAGAAGCCGAGCGCAACTGCGAAGAGGCGCGCGCGGGGTTGCAGGCGGCGCAGGACGGACAGCGCCTCCAGCGCTTCGACCCTGAGACCGGTGAACGCATTCCTTACAGCGATGACGATCGCGCCGCGATGATCGAGCGGCAAACCAAAGCGGTCGCGCAGTGGTGCAAGTAATCGTGTGGCAGCGGTAAAAGCCGCGCGGGAACGAACGTTCAGCCGGCCGGTTTAAGGCGGAGGAATGAGGTCTGCGCGGCGGCACGTTCCTCGGCTAACGATCGCCGCAACATGTCCCGGAACGATTGGACGCCCGGCGCCTTGCCGAGCAGGCCGCTCACGGCCGCCGGATAACCGACCAGCAACGTGGTGCCGAGCAGCGCCGGCGTGCGTGCCCGCTCGGCGTGGTGACGTTCGAAAATGAACTCGGTGTAGGCGTCGCAGCCGGGCGAAAAGTACACGTCGCAGCCGCCCGCTTTCGCGCGCCGGGTAAATACGGCCAGGCTGGCGCCCGGATCGTGCAGCAGAAAGAAACGCGCAAAATCCGCGCGAATTTTCTCGAGCTCTCCCGCGGCAATTGCGTCGGGGTCAAGCGCAATCATGCTCCAGTCGGCCGACATTATTATCATCCCTGAGCGTCGTCGTTTTCTTCACCGTCGCTCCGCTGCTTAAAGCGGATTTCGCGGTTGCGGTTGCAAGTTCCTATTAAATCAATATATAAGGGCTTTAACAGGAAATATGTCACGGCCGCGTGCGCGGGAATTCCAAGTCCATGCACAAATGCGCGCCGGCCGGGCCGCTGCGTACTTAAAGGATCGTCAATGCGCGAACTCATACCCCATGCCGAGAAAGTCGCGGCGCTGCTGATCAAGCGCAAGGAAACGATAGCCGTTGCGGAATCGTCGGCGGGCGGACTCATCGCGGCGGCACTCCTCGCGGTGCCCGGCGCTTCCGCTTATTTTCTGGGCGGCGCGGTGTTGTATACGCGGGCAGGCTGGCGCGCGCTCAGGGATTTCGACGACGGCGACTTCGCCGGCACGCGGCCGGCGACCGAAGCCAATGCGCAGATCCGCGCGCGCATCATCCGCGGACGGTTTGCCGCCGACTGGGGTATCGGTGAAACCGGCGCGGCCGGGCCGACCGGCGGACGCTATGGCAATCCGGCGGGGCTCGCCTGCATCGCGGTTGCGGGGAGCGTCGAGCGCGCCGCCACGATTGAGACCGGCATTGGTGATCGCGTCGCCAATATGCATGCATTTGCCGCCGGCGCGCTCGATCTCCTGGCGCAGTGCCTCGCATGAAATATTTCCAGATTACGCGGCGTGCTTTCACGCTCGCGCTGGGCGCGGCGGCCGTCGCTGCAGGTATGCTCGGCCCGGCATCGATTGCGCAAGCCCAACCGGGCGCGTGGAAGCCGGACAAAAATGTCGAAATCGTGGTCGGTCTTTCCGCCGGCAGCTCGCAGGACCGCAGTGCGCGCGCAATCCAGAACATCGCCCAGGCCAAAGCACTGGTTGGCGTGAACGTCACGGTGGCCAATCGAGTCGGCGGCGGCGGCAACGTCGCGTGGAATTACCTCGCAACGCATGCGGGTGATGCTCACTGGTTGCAGATCGCGTCGCCGACCATCCTGACCAACTACGTCATCGGCACCGCCCAGTTCACCTACACCGACTACACGCCTCTCGCATTGCTCGGCAACCAGTACATCGGGTTCGCGGTGCGCGCCGACTCGCCGTTAAAGACGCTGCGCGATCTTGCGGAGCGGCTGCGCGCGGACCCCGCATCGGTTTCGATCGGCCTGAACAGTCTGGGCAGTTACCTGCATATGATGTGCGCACTGAGTGCTCGCTCGCTCGGCGTCGATCCAAAAAAATTGAAGCTCGTGATCTTTCAGGGCGGCGAGTTGATGACGGCGGGACTGGGCGGGCACGTCGACGTCATCGCCACGGTGTCGTCCAATCTGCTGTCGCACGTGCAGGGCGGCAAGCTGCGCATGCTCGGTATTTCGTCCGCGCGGCGGCTTGCCGGCGCGTTCGCACAGGTGCCGACGCTCAAAGAGCAGGGGGTCGACGTGGTGCTCGCCAACTGGCAGGGCGTATTCGGTTCGCCGAAGCTCGCGCCGGCGCAGATCGCGTACTGGGACGGCGTGTTCGGGCGGCTCGTCAAAACCGACGAGTGGCGCCGCGACCAGGAGCAGAATCTGTGGGAGTCGGACTATCTTGCGGCGGCGGACTACGCGCGCTTTCTGAAAACGGACTACGAGCAGGCCAGGGCGGTATTCGTCGAGCTCGGTCTCGCACGCAAGGATTTTTGACGGGCTGTTGCAGGGTTTTCCGCTGCAACGCGGACACGGCCCGGCCGCTGCACGCAAACCGGTAAAAGGTGATTCAAAATGTTTTACGCAATCCCGCCCGTAACGCGCGCGCTCATCATAATCAACGTCGCGATGTTTTTGCTCGACACGGTCGTGGGCGATGCATTCATTCTGAATCTCGCGTTGTGGCCGATCGGCACCATGACGCTGGCGGGCGGCAGCCTCGGCTTCCAGCCGTGGCAGCTCATCACCTACAGCTTCCTGCACGGCAACCTGACGCATCTTTTTTTCAACATGTTTGCGCTTTACATGTTTGGGGGCGAGCTCGAGCGGCTGTTCGGCCCGCAGCGCTACTTCAATCTTTATTTCGTGAGCGTGATCGCCGCGGCGGTCGCGCAGCTCATTTTCTCCGCGCTCGCGGGCGGCGATCCCTACCCGACCGTCGGCGCGTCGGGCGGCGTGTTCGGTTTGCTGCTCGCGTACGGCCTGTATTTCCCGCGACGCATGCTGATCCTGCTGTTTCCGCCGATCCCGATCCCCGCGTGGCTGTTCGTGACGTTGTACGGTTTGCTCGAGCTCTACTTCGGCGTCACGGGCACCGCGGCCGGCGTTGCGCATTTCGCGCACCTGGGCGGCATGCTCGGCGCGTGGCTGCTGATCCGCAACTGGCGCGGCCGGCCGCCGTTCGGCCGCCGCTGATTCGCGTGACCAATAGTTTCAGCGCAGGTATTCGGCCTGCCACTTCTTATACGTTTGCGCTGACGTTACTTTCTCCATTTCGTCGGCCGATGCGATCGTGGTCTTCAGCTCAGCCGGCGCGCCGCCGTTGAAGAGGTGCGAATAGCACGCGTGCAATGCCTTGACCGCCGCGGCCACCGGCTGGTGACCCTGCAGCACGATGCGCGCCCCGCGCGCGGCGAGCTCTTCGCGCTTGAGCGATGCGGGCGCCGACCCGATGATGATCGGCAGCGTGGTTGCCGCGTGGATTGCGTCCAGCTGGTCTAGTTTTTCGAGGCCGACGATAAAAATCGCATCGACGCCTGTTTGCGAATAGGCTTTCACGCGCGCGAGCACGCCCTCGACGCCTTCGATTTTCAACGCTGAAGTGCGGCCCGCGATGATCAGCGACGGGTCGCTGCGGCCGGCGACCGCGGCGCGCAACTTGCCCGCGCCTTCCTCGATGGAAGTCAGCGTCTCCCTGGTCTGCCCGAACGGCGTCGGCAGCACGGTGTCCTCGATGCTCAAGGCCGATACGCCGGCGTGCTCGAGTTCCTGCACCGTGCGCATCGCGTTCAACGCATTGCCGTAGCCGTGATCGGCGTCGACGAGCAGGCTCAGATTGCAGGCGCGCATAATGCGCCGCACCTGGTCCGCAAACTCGGTCAGCGTCAGCACGATCAGATCGGGTGCGGCGAGCGTCGTGCTCGACGCGGTCGAGCCCGCGAGCATGCCGATCTTGTAGCCGACGGCTTCCGCGACTCGCGCTGACAGCGCGTCGTATACGCTGGCCGGCGACAGGCATTGCGAACCGGCGAGTATTTCGCGCAGACGTTTACGTTGTTCGGTGTGGTTCATGCTGGCTCCCTGGTTTGATGGTGAATTGAAAGTGGTGGTCCGGCCCGCCGCCCGCGGGAGGGCGGAATAATCTTCCGGGGCCCGGTGTTAGCGCGTGAATGTGGCAGGCATAATAGCAAATCCCGCCGAGTCCGATGCCGCCGATCAAGGAGGATTACGATGAATCTCGAAACCCCATTTGCTTTCGCCCGTTGCGCCGCCGTCGCGTGCTTCTTGCTGACCGCGATGGATGGGGCTGCCGTTGCCGCGCCCGTTGCCGGCGACAGCTGGGCTTATCGCGTCGTCAACCGCTACAACGGCGAGGTTCGCGGCAACATTCAATATCGGGTCGACAAGGTCGATGCGGACCGCGTTGCGATGGCGGTTTCGAGCGACCTCGCGTCGTTGGGCATGCCGCGCACCGAGCTTTATACCGCCGACGGACTTTGGCTCAGGCACGTGCTGATCAACCACGACCAGCCGGTGGAATACGAATTCTCCCAACCCTATCCGGCGTACGAGTTTCCACTCGCCGCCGGCAAGTCGTGGTCGACGCGCGTGAATGCCGTCAATCCGGCGAACGGCAGGCGCGCCAGCGTGCGCGTCGACGGCGACGTGGTGGGCACCGAGCAGGTCACGGTCCCGGCAGGGTCCTTTGACACCTTCAAGATCCGGCGTCGCACTTACGCGGGTGACTTCGACGGTTCGCGGTCCGAGACCCACATCATCGAAACCGAATGGTATGCACCGGCGCTCGGACGTGCCGTCCGCCTCGAGCGGGAATCGTCGTTCATGGACCAGGCCCGCTGCAGCGACGAGATGTCGGCTTGTACGGCCGTGCGCGGTGACTGGTTTGTATTCGAACTGGTCGGCGCTAAACCCTAAGTCATAGGGAAAATAGGCCATCAGTCCGCTGGTGCAGCGCTTGCCCGCGGATTATGGTGACCTCCTGGCGAGAAGTTCGCGAGTTGCCGCGGGAGGCAGCCATGATTGAAGTCTTCATAGTAGTGGGTTTGTTTGTCGCGCTGGCATGGGCGATAGTGCACGCGGTCCTGATATTTGTCCGGGTCGACGCGCCGGACGAGCTGCCGGCCGCGCATATCGACCCCATCTCGACTTACGTCGACGAAAACTACGGCTCGCATTTCGTCGACGACCCGGTCTCCGTCAATCACAGCCTGCACCGGCGCTAGTCGAGGTGCACCGGGGCATTCCCCTGCCGTCGTTGAAGGTTTGATAAGATACCGCCGGCATTGCCGCGCGTATTACGCGCGACCATGCCTGTCTTCAGATCAAACCAACGGGGGAGAAAAGCTTGAAGGAAAAACCGGCACAAGTCGCCAAACGCCTCGCCAAGACTCGCGGGTACAGTTATCCGGAGTGGGAATATCTCGCCGAGAAGGACCCGGTTTTTCTCGACGCCTACAACCGTTTGTCCGGACTGAGCCTGCTGCACGAGGGCTTTCCTACCAAGGGCAAACAGCTGCCGGCGAAATACCGCGAGCTCGTCGCGATCGCCGCGATGATAGGCCAGTCGCGCATGTGGGGCGTGAAGCCGCATATGGAACGCGCATTGCGCCTGGGGTGTACCGAGCAGGAATTGCTCGAAGCGCTGGAGACCGCATTGACCCCGGTCGGTTCGCCGCCGTTCCGGCAGGCGATCAACATCCTGATGCAGGTCACCGCTTGGAAGCCGGCGGGCGGCGGCAAGTCCAGGAAGAAAAAACGCGGTTGAAGTGACGATCCGCGCGATGCGCCGGCTTGCGGGCGGCATTCTGTGGTCGGCGGTTGCACTGGCGTCGGCGCAACCGTTTCCCAATAAAGGCATCAGGGTCGTCGTGCCGTACCCGCCCGGCGGTTTCAACGACGTGGTGACGCGCGTGCTGGCACAGGGTTTCAGCGATGGCTTCGCGCCCGGATCGTACGCCGACAACAAGCCGGGCGCCGGCACGGTGATCGGCACCGAGCTCGTTGCCAGATCTGCGCCCGACGGTTACACGATACTCGTGGTGTCGTTTCCGTTCTCGGTCATGAACGCGCTGTATCCGGCATCGAAAGTCGACGTCGTCAGGGATTTCGCGGCGTTGAGCTATGTCGGCTACGCGCCGTCGCTGCTGGTGGCCAATGCCGTGACGCCGTACAAGACCGTCGGCGAGCTTGTCGAAGCCGCCAAAGCGAAGCCCGGCACGCTGCTCTATGCATCGACCAGCAACGGCTCGTCGGCGCATCTCTTCATGGAACTTTTCAAATCGCTGACCGGAGCATCGCTCGTCCACGTGCCGTATAAAGGCAATGGCCCGGCGATGGTCGATCTCCTGGGCGGCCACGTCCCGATCATGTTTGCCAATCTGCCGAACGGACTTCCCCACGTGCAATCCGGCAAACTGCGCGCGCTCGCGGTGACCGCGCCCAAGCGCGTCGAGGTATTGCCCGAAGTGCCGACCATGAGCGAAGCCGGGGTCAACGGGTTTGAAGCGAATACATGGTGGGGTGCGGTCGTGCCGGCGGCGACGCCGAAAGACGTGATCACGAAACTCAATGCCGAAATAAACCGCATGCTCGCGACGAATGAAGTGCGCAAACTCTTCCAGAGCCAGGATGTGCAGATCGTCGGCGGCACGATCGAAACGTGCACCGACTATATCCGCAGCCAGGTTGCGCTATGGAGCAAGGTCGTAGGCGAAGCGAAAATAAAAGCCGAGTAACCGCGGCCCGTCGCGCCGCGCAGGAGGAGGGGATGCAACACCGGATCATTGTAGCGATAGGCGCGCTGCTGCTGGCGTTTGCCGGTGGCGCGTGCAGTCAAAGTTATCCCGACCGCCCGCTCCGGCTTGTCGTGCCGTTCCCGCCCGGCGGCAACGTGGACTCGTTCGCGCGCGTGCTGGCGCGGCAGGTCGAAGTCCAGCTAGCGCAGTCCATCGTGATCGACAATCGCGGCGGCGCCAACGGCATCGTCGGCGCGGACCTCGTCGCGAAAGCCGCGCCCAACGGCTACACGTTGCTCGGCACGTCGATTGCGTTCGTCGTCAACGCCGGCATGTACAAGAAGCTGCCGTACGACAGCGAAAAAGATTTTCTGCCGATCACCAATTTCGCGTGGGGCCTCGGTTACCTGCTAACGGTGAATCCCTCGGTGCCGGCGCAGTCGGTGAAGGAATTGATCGCGCTCGCCAAAAACGGCGGCGATGGGCTGCGTTACAGCACGCCGGGGATAGGCAACGGCCAGCATCTCGCGGCGGAACTGTTCGCCACCAAGGCCGGTATCCCGTTGCTGCACGTGCCGTACAAAGGCGGCGGTCCCGCATTGAACGCGGTCCTGGGCGGCGAGGTGCAGATCACGTTTCCGGCGGTCACCGTCGGCGCGCCGCACGTGAAGGCGGGCAAATTGCGCGCACTGGGTTTCACCGGCGGGACGCGCGTGGCGTCGCTGCCCGACGTGCCCACCATCGCCGAAGCCGGGGTGCCCGGCTATCGCTTCGATTCGGGCTGGCACGCGTGGTTCGCGCCGGCAAAAACTCCTCCTGCGGTGGTAAACAGGCTGTACGCGGCGATCCTTGAAGCGCTGAAGGAACCCAAGCTGCGCGAGTATCTTATTGCGGGCGGCTACGAGCCGCGCGGCGATGTGCCCGAGGAATTCCGCAAAATTTTCCATTCCGACATTCGGCTTTACGCGGAGATCGTGCGTGCGGCGAAGATAGAGATGCAGTAAGTGGCAATGGCGGCGAAACGCGCGCCGGCTGCGGGAACCAGTGCAAACTGCCCGTGTTTATAGCAGAATCCGCATTTCCAACCGCCACTGTTTTTCTCGTCGCCAATCACGGGAGACTGGAATGTCCGGCAATAACGCGCTGTCGTGTTTGCTTGTCGCATTGAGTTTCCTGGCGGCGGCTGCACCCACGCACGGCGCGGACGATTTCCCGAACAAGCCGATCCGCGTGATCGTCGCTTACCCGCCGGGCGGGTCGACCGACATCATCGCGCGCATACTCGGCCAGAAGCTGACCGATCGCTTCGGGCAGACCATGCTGGTCGACAACCGTGCGGGAGCCGCCGGCATGCTAGGTGCAGCCATTGCGGCGCAATCCAGCGCCGACGGCTATACGCTGCTGCTCAGCGATACGCCGTTTGTGGTCAACCCGAGCGTGTTCGCCAAGGTGGCGTACGATCCGGTCAGGGATTTCACGCCCATCGTCATGGTCGCGCAGTCGCCGCTGATGCTGGTGGTGAACGCTTCGGTGCCGGCGCAAACTCTGCAGGATTTGATCAAGCTCGCCAAAGCGCAACCGGGCAAGTTCACTATCGCTTCAGCCGGCACCGGTGCTTCGTCGCACGTCGTCGCGGAACTCTTCAAGATCCGCGCCGGAATCAGCATGACGCACGTGCCGTACAAGGGCCTCGGACCCGCGCTGACCGAAGTCGCCGGCGGTCAGGTGAATTCGCTTTTCTCCAGCATTCCGGCTGCGATGCCGCTGGTGAAATCCGGGAAACTGCGCGTGCTGGGTGTGTGCTCGCCGCGTCGCGTCGCGGTCGCGCCCGAAGTGCCGACGATGGAAGAAGGCGGTGTGAGCGATTTCGAGGCGGCAATCTGGTACGGCTATCAGGGCCCTGCCGGTTTGCCCAAGTCGGTGGTCGGCACGTTGAGCAGCGAAATCGCGCGTGCCGCGGAGCTGCCCGACGTGCGCGAACGCTTTCTCGGCATCGGGCTCGAGTCTTTTATCTTGATGCCGCGGGAGTTTCACGCGTTCATCGCCGCCGACTTGAAGAAGTGGGCGGAGGTCGTCAAGGCCGCCAATATCAAAGCCGAATGATTATGCCGCGCGACCGTGGTTAGTTGATTCGGAACCAACAAGGCAGAACCGCGATTACTACCACGCTCCAACAACTTGAAGTCGGCTCGTATCAGATGCCGCCGGTCGGCGATGTTACGTTGCGCGAACGCATGGACATGCGCGCGCGCGATGACCCCGGCCGACATTTCCTCATCTTTGAAGATCGCGCTTATACGTTTGGCGAGATCGACGAAGCCGTAAACCGGCTCGCGAATGGCCTGCTTGCGCGGGGACTCGTGCCGGGCGAGCGGGTGGCGCTGATGCTGCCCGGCCATCCCGATCACATCGTCGCGATCCTGGCGCTCGCCAAAGTCGGCCTGGTGCGCGTTTCCGTCAACGTGCATTTAATCGGCGCGGCGCTCGATCACTTCTTTGCGCAGTTTGAGCCGCATGCGCTGGTGGTTGACGCCGCATATGCGGAACGAATCGCGCCCGTTCTGGCAAGTGGAAAAATCAGAGACATCATATGGCGCGGCGCGCGCGCAGGCGCGGCAGATGCATTCTCCGCGCTGGCGGCATTTCCCGACAACCGGCCGCCGAAATTTGCGCCCGCCGCAGACGACGTCATCGCGCTGACGCCAAGCTCCGGCACCACTGGGCCGCCCAAAGGCGTGCTCAAGTCCGATCGCACGCTGCGCGCCGGACCGATGGGAACGCTGCGGCTTACCGGTGCCGTGCCAGGGGATGTGTTCTTCCTGTGGGAGTCCCTGCATCACGGTGCAGGCGTTGCAGTTTTGATCGCCGCCGTGCTCGAAAAAATTACGCTCGCCATGGTCGAGCACTTCAGCGCCTCGCAGTTCTGGATTTTCGTGCGCCGCTATCGCGCGACGCATATCCACTATCTCGGCGGGGTGCTGCCGATGCTGCTCAAGCAGCCGCCGCGCACCGACGATCGCGATCATGCGGTGCGCATCGCGTGGGGCGGAGGCTGTCCTCCCGAGACATGGAATGAATTTGTTGCGCGGTTCGGCGTTGAGATGCGGGAAGGCTATGGACTTTCCGAGATGATCACTTTCGTCACGATCAATCCCGACGGGCCGATCGGTTCCATCGGCAGGCCTCTATCGTATTTCGAGGTCAAACTCGTCGACGACAACGGCGCGCAAGTCGCAACCGGAGTGCCGGGCGAGCTGCTCGTGCGCGCCCGCGAACCGGGCCTGCATTTTCTCGGGTATTTCCGCAACGAAGACGCTACGCGCGAAGCCATGCTGGATGACTGGTTTCGCACGGGCGATCTGGTGCGCAGCGATGCGGACGGATGGTTGTATTTCGCGGGACGCAAGAAAGACAGCGTGCGCCGCCGGGGCATCAACATCTCCGCGTGGGAGGTCGAGCGCGTGGTCGGCGAGCATTCCGCTATCGAAGAATGCGCACTGATCGGTGTGCCGGGCGAGTTGGGCGATGACGAACTCAAGTTGTTCGTTCGCCTGGTCTCCGGCGCGCAACTCGACCCCGCCGAATTTCTGCGCTGGTGCGTGCCGCGTCTGCCGTACTTCCAGA
>CAZEAX010000106.1:0-12487 GCA_964510405.1 uncultured Streptomyces sp.
GAACCGGCGACGACGTCAAGGAGGGGCAGCGCCATGGAAGTGTTGAGTAAAACAACAACGATGAAAATCACGAAGCTCAAGGAACACATCGGAGCGGAAGCGACCGGCGTCGACTTGCGTGCGCCCATCGACGAGGCGACGCGCCGGCGTCTCTACGACGCAGTGGTCGATAACGTGGTGCTCGTCATTCGCGGCCAGCAATTTTCCGCCGCGCAATATCAGGCGGCCGCCGGGCTTTTCGGCGAGCTCATGGAGGACCAGAACCGGCGCTATCTCGTCGACGGTTTGCCGCTCGTGAGCGTCCTGTCGAACCGCCACAAGGACAGCCAGGGCAATCCGGCAAAAGTGGCGAAGAATGCCACCTGGCACACGGACCATACCAACCAGGAGCGACCGCCGAAATTCACGATGCTCTACCCGGTGGCGCTGCCGGATAAAGGCGGGGGCACGTCGATATTCAACGCGCGCGCCGCGTACGAGGCGTTGCCGGAGGCGTGGAAACAGCGCATCACCGGCATGCAGACGGCTTGCAGCCTCTTGAGCCCGGCGCGTTACAAGATCGCCAATCCGGACGTGCTGCGCGCGCAGCAGCAGGCGAAGGTTCCGCCGACGATCCAGCCGCTGGTGCGCACCCACCCGGAACGCGGCACCAAGGCCATCTGGTTCCACAAGGGCAAGACCGAGAACGTGCTGGGCATGGAGCCTGAGGAAACGCAGGTTTTCCTCAACGAGTTGCTGGAAGCCGCCATGCGTCCGGAGTTTGTATACGTGCACGAATACAAGCTCGGCGACATGCTGATCGTCGACAACCGCTCGGCCATGCACAAGGCGGGATTCGACTACGACCACAGCCAGCACCGCATGCTGTACCGGATTCTCGTCCGCGGCGACCGGCCGTTTTGAGCGCCTCGCGCGCGGCGCCAGCCATCGCCGATATCTCCCGTTCATTGAATTAGATCAATTCCGGGGATTTTCGCATTGACTTTATGCCAAAAGCATACGATTATGCGGTTTCCCGCCGCTTCCGGAACACCGATGAACAACGGCATAAGTGCAACCGCGTGCCCCGTCTGCAAGCATCAGTACTATCCTGAAGACAAGTCGACCTACCGCGTGTGCAGCAAATGCGAAGCGCGGATGTGCACCATCTGCGCCGCGCGGGACATGTGGACCTGCCCGTTGTGCCGAAATCCTTATGCCACGCTCGAGCAGCTGGAGTAGGCGCGGCTATTCGCCTTTGATGCCGGCCGCGCGAATCACTTTTTCCCACCGCTCGTAGTCCGCCTTGTGATAAGCGGCGAGGTCGGCTGCCGTCCCGCCCGCCGGTTCGGCGCCTTCCGCAGCGAGCCGCTTGCGCGTGTCGGCGGTGGTGAGGATGGCGTTCATCTCGCGATTTAGCCGTGCGATGACTTCTGGCGGCGTTCCGGCCGGTCCGTAGAATCCCCACCATTGCGTCGATTCGAAGCCCGGCAAAGCCGCTTCGGCGACCGTCGGCAGGGCGGGCGCCGCCGCAATGCGCCTGGCGCTCGTGACCGCCAATCCTCTTAACTTGCCGGCCTGCATCTGGACCGAGACGCTCGGATATGCGGAGAAGATCACGGCGACCTCCCCCGCCGCGGCGGCGATCACGGCGGGCGCCGCGCTCTTGTACGGCACGTGCAGCATGTCGATGTGCGCCTGCTGCATGAAAAGCGCGCCGGTCAGATGGCTCAATGTCCCCGCGCCGTTCGACGCAAAGGCGAGCGCACCCGGTTTCGCTTTGGCGATTGCGATGAGTTCTTTCACCGTGCGCGCCGGCAGGGATGGATGCACGGCGAGCACGTTGGGTGCGTAGCCGACCAGAATTACCGGCGCGAAATTACGCAATATGTCGTACGAAGTTTTCGCGCCCAGGGTGGGATTGATCGCGAGCACGCTCGATGAAGCGAACAGCAGCGTGTAGCCGTCCGGTGCGGAGCGTGCGACGTTTTCCGCGCCGATCGAGCCCGCCGCGCCGCCGCGGTTATCGACGATGAACTGGGCGCCCAGGCCTTCGCCGAGTTTCTGCATCAACTGCCGCGCGACGACGTCGAGCGCGCCGCCCGCGGTCGCCGGCACCACGACGCGCACCGGTTTCTCGGGGTAGGCGGCAGCTGAAGGCAGTGCCGTGGATGCGATGGCGAGTGCGGCGACGAGGGATGGAGTTTTCAATTTTGGCGTTTCAGACGTTGCAATCGCTATCGGCGCAAATTCTCGCGTATTCACAAACCCGCGCCGGGCAGGGCAATTGCATAGAATACCGGATTACGGGCGGTCATGAATTACCCGGGAGGGCAGGTTTGAACATACAGCAATTGCGCGCGGTCCACGAAGTGGTCCGGCAGGGAATGAAAATCTCGTCGGCGGCCGACGCGCTGTGCAAGGCGCAGCCCGGCATCAGCCGGCAATTGAAGGAGATCGAAGAGGAACTCGGCGTCGAGATCTTCCGCCGGTCGCGCAATCGCATCGAAGGATTGACGCCGGCGGGACGCGAAATTCTGCAGGTCGCCGAACGCATCCTGCTCGACGTCGATAATCTGCGGCAGATCGGCGAAGAGTATGCGTCGCCCGCCGGCGGTTCGTTGACGATCGCGACGACCCACACGCACGCGCGCTATTCGCTGCCGCCGGTCGTCGAACGCTTCGCGAAGGCCTATCCGAAGGTGCAGATGACGTTGAGGCAGGGCACGCCGGCGCAGGCCTGCGCACTCGTTGCCGACGGCGAAGCCGATATCGCGATATGCACGGAGCCGCCGGGCGTGGCCGGCAATCTTGTTTCCCTGCCGCTCTACTACATCGAATGGGACGTGGT
Source organism: uncultured Streptomyces sp. (assembly GCA_964510405.1). Classification (GTDB taxonomy): domain Bacteria; phylum Pseudomonadota; class Gammaproteobacteria; order Burkholderiales; family SG8-41; genus PALSA-1004. Next base: position 2,831 of record CAZEAX010000106.1, read on the forward strand.
CGCGCCGGCCGGCCATCCGATCCTGCGCAGCCGTCCGATCACGCTCGACAAGCTCGCCAACTATCCCATCATTACGCACGACGCGGCCTTCAGCGGGCAGCGCGTGGTTACCGATGCGTTTTCCCGCGCCTCGCGCGCACCGCGCATAGCTTTGACGGGAGTGCACGCGGATGTAAGCAAGGTATACGTAGCCCGCGGTCTGGGTCTCGCGGTACTGGCGAAAGTCGCGTTCGAACCGCGCGCAGACCGGGGCTTGCGCCTGCTCAAAGTGGAGCATCTTTTTCAACCGAGCGTGCTGCGGATTTATTTCCGGCGCGAGAAAGTCGCGCGTTCCTACGTGACCGATTTCGTCTTGCGCTATGCGCCGCATCTGTCGCGCGAGAACGTCGATGCGGCCATCATGGGCCGGCACTTCGACGTGCGCGCCTTGATGCGGCGCCTGCCCGCGCTTTTGGTCAAGCGTTAGTGGGGGGGCTCCATTGCAGTAGAACAAAAACAGATGACTTCATCCGAAACCCTTCCTTGAGGTCGCGGCGGCCGTTGCCCTATCATTGCCGCAAACTAGGGAGGAACCGGAATGGCGAAATCAAAGCAGGCGGGCGCGCGCGGATTCGAGGAAGTTTCCAAGGCACGTCTGGGCAAGGCGCAGTCGCCGGAAATGCTCGCTTATGTGTGGACGCCGTACGCCGACATCGACGACGAGAACGTCGCGATCATGGCGCGCTGCAACCTCGCGCACACGATCATGCTCTACGAGCAGAAGATCATCAGCAGGAAAGAGGCGGCGCGCATTCTGGCGCCGATGATCGCGCTGCTGAAGAATGTCTCCATTCTCGATTTCGATCCGCGCAAGGGCGATCTCTTTTTCAACGTCGAAGCGCTGGTCATCGAGCGCGCGGGCAACGACATCGGCGGCAAGATGCACATCGGCCGCAGCCGTATCGATCTCATCGCCGCGTTGATGCGGCTGAAAGTGCGCAAGAACCTGACGCGGCTGCTCGATTGCGTGATGAAGCTGCGCGCATCGGTGCTCGACAAGGCGGCCGTTTCGGTCGATGTCGTGATGCCTGCGTATACGCATCTGCAGCCGGCGCAGGTGGCGACGTTCGGCCATTACCTGATCGCGTTTCACGACGCGCTGACGCGCGACATGAAGCGGCTGCTCGCGGCCTACGACTCGCTCAACGAATCGCCGCTGGGTGCTGCTGCGTCGTCCGGCACATCGTGGCCGCTCGACCGCAAGCGTGTCGCCGAATTGCTCGGCTTCGCGAGCGTGGTCGAAAACACCAAGGACGCCGCGCACAACTACGACTGGTTTCCCGAAACCGTCGCCGCGACTGCCATCGTGATGAGCAACGTCGTGCGCGTTGCGACGGATTTCTACATCTGGTGCACCCACGAGTTCGGCTTGATCGAGCTGGATGGCGCCTTCGCCGCCAGCAGCAGCATCATGCCGCAGAAAAAAAATCCGTATTCGCTCGAGATGATCAGGGCGCGCACGGGTGAAGCGACCGGCGCTTTTGCCGCCATCCTTGAAATCCTGAAAGGCGACACCGGCGGCACGGCGTTCGACATCAAGCTGTCCGGCCCGCGCATCGGCGACCAGTGTGTGAACCGCGTGGCCGACATGGTCGCGCTGACCACGCCGCTCGTGCGCACGCTGATACTGAAAAAAGAGCGCATGCTCGAGACCGCCGGCGATGGTTTCACGACCGCGGTTGCACTGACGGACACGATCGTCGAACACGGGTATTCGTTCCGCACTGCGCATCATATCGTCGGCCGGCTGGTGCGCATGGCGGCCGATCGCAAGCTTACGTACCGCGACATCACGCCGGCGATATTGAACGAAGCGGCGCGCGAAATCGTCGGCCATGATCTGAAGCTCGACGCGCGCACGATCAAACGCTCGCTCGACCCGGTCGGCTTCGTGCAGGCGCGCAAAGGGCTCGGCGGCCCGGCGTTCGGCGAAGTCAGGCGCATGATCGCCGCAAGGCGGCGCGACAACGCGCGCTGGCAGAAGCAGGTCGACTCGCGGCAATTGGGGGTCGACACCGCCGACCGCAAACTTGCGGCGCGCGCGGCGGCAATTGCCGGTCGGCGCGGCCGCTGATACGGAATGGCCACAATCTGCGAGCAAATCGGGCGGTACGTGGAATCGCTGCGCTACGCGGACCTGCCGGGCGACGTAAGCGACTACACGAAGCGCATTTTTCTCGACAGCCTCGCCTGTCTTTATGGCGGATTGCACAGCGATCCGGCGCGCATGGTGCGGGAAACTATCGCGATTTACGGCGGTGCGCCGCAGGCGACGGTCGTCGCGACAGGCGAAAAGACCGCCGCGCAGCACGCCGGACTCGCCAACAGCGTTGCCATCCGCTTCCAGGATTTCAACGACGTCTATTTCGGGCCGGCGTGGACCGCGCACCCGAGCGACAACATCGGCAACCTGCTCGCGGCCGCCGAATGGAAGCGGCGCAGCGGCAAAGATTTCCTCGAGGCCATGGTGGCCGCGTACGAAGTGCAGATGCGCTTTTCCGATCTGCCGGTCGCACAAAATCTGTGGCATCGCGGCTGGCACCATACTGCTGCGTGCGCATATGCCGGCGCGGCGGGAACTGCAAAGCTGCTGGCGCTGGATGCGCGGCAGACCGCCAACGCGCTCGCGTTGTCCGGTGCGCGATCCAACACGTTTGCCGAGATTCGCCACGGGAACATCCCGCACGACAAAGCGCTGTCGGCGCCGATGGTATCGAGCACGGGGATCTTTTATGCATTGCTTGCGGAGCGCGGATTTACGGGCAGCCTGACTCTGCTCGAAGGGCCTTATGGATTCAAGGCCGCCGTCGCGGGCGGCGTTGACGTTGCGCCGCTCGTGCCCGTGGCCGGCGATTTCCGGATACTCAAGGTCGGGCTGAAACCTTATCCGATCGAAGGCATGACGCCCGCGATGGTCGAGGCCGCGCTGGTTCTGCGTGAGAAACATGCGATCAAGCCTGACGAGGTAACCGGCATCCGCATACTCGCGCACGAGGAAGCGGTGACGAAACCAAGCTGGGACAGCAAGAAATTCCGGCCGGACAGCAAGGAAACGGCCGATCACAGCTTTTACTATTGCGTGGCGGTCGCGTTGATTGCGGGCGAAGTCACCTCGCAACAATTCGACCGCGAATGGCTGCAGAATAAAGCGGTGCATGCGCTCATGGACAAGACGACGCTGGAAGCAGATCCTCAGCTCACGGCGCTATTCAAGGCGGGCGCGCGCCCGGCAGCCGTCGAGATCACCACCGCGCGCGGAAAATACCGGCAGGAAGTGAAATATCCGCTCGGCGACCCGAAAAATCCGATGACGTGGGACCACGTGCGCGCCAAATTCATTTCGCAGGCAGAGCCGGTGATCGGGCGTCAGCACGCGGACGCAATCATGCAAAGAGCGCAAAATCTCGAGTCGGAGGCTGATATGTCCGCATTCATGCCATTGCTGGTTGCCATTGCGCGTTGATCGACCGGCGCCGCGATAGCTGATTGGAAAAAATATGAAGACACTCCGGATTGCGTTGTGCGTCTGCATCGCATTTGCGTCGGGATTGCAACGCGACGCGATCGCCCAGAACTATCCGGCGCGTGCGGTGCGCGTCATTGTGGCGTTCACGCCGGGCGGCGGACCGGACATCGCGGCCCGCCTGGTCGCGCAACAGTTGTCGCCTCTGTGGGGGCAGCAATTGGTGGTCGACAACCGTCCGGGTGCTGGCGGCATACTGGGGACCGAGCTGGCGGCGCGGGCGCCGGCCGACGGTTATACGTGGGTTATGGTATCGAGCAGTTTTGCCATCACGCCGAGCCTGCATAAATCGCTGCCGTACGAACCCGTCAAGGATTTTTCGCCGGTGACGCTCGTGGCGATCTATCCGGTGATACTCGTCGTGCATCCGGGCCTGAAGGTCGGCACCACGCAGGACTTGATCGCGCTCGCAAAAAAGCGGCCGGGCGGGCTCAATTACGCGTCGTCGGGCAACGGCACGCCGAGCCATCTCGCAGCGGAGCTTTTTAAATCCATGACGAACACGCAACTGGTTCACGTTCCCTACAAGAGCGCGGGCCCCGCGATGACGGAATTGCTCGGCGGCCATATTGATCTGATGTTCGCGACCTTGCCGAGCGCGCTGGGACATGTGAAGAACAGCGAATTGCGCGCGGTCGCGATCGGCAGCGCTCAACGCGTTTCCGAACTGCCCGACGTGCCGACGATTTCGGAAAGCGGCGTAAAAGGCTACGAAGCGAGCGGCTGGAGCGGCGTGCTGGTGCCCGCCGGTACACCGCCTGCGATTGTGCGCAAGATCAACGCGGACATCGGCAAGGTGTTGCAGGATGCGGATTTGAAGCGCCGGTTTGCAGCGGAAGGTGCGGCGCCGACTTCAAGCAGCGAAGCCGAATTCGCGGAAATAATCAAAAACGATCTCGTGAAATGGCGCAACGTCGTGCGTTCCGCCGGCATCAGCGCCGATTAGCGCCCCGCGCCACGGCTCATACGGCGAGGCGGTAGACGCGGGCGGCGGTGCCGCGATACAACGCCGCCTTCTCGGCCGCTGAGCAGTTATTCGTTATGCGCTTCATCGCGTTCCACAGCACGCCATAGCTGCAGGTCTGCTTGTCCGGCGGGAAATTGCTTTCCATCATGCAGCGCTCGGGACCAAACGCCTCGATGCACGCCTCGACATAAGGATGCCATGCGGCGGCGAGGTCTTCGGACGATGGCGGCTGGTCGCGCAGATGAAAATCCCAATTGCAGTAGAGCATGCCGAGGCCGCCGATCTTGACGGATAGATTCGGAAACTGCGCGAGATTGCGGATATGCGCGTGCCAGACTTTTAACACTTCTTCGCGCCTGCCCTCGTACGGCGGGATGCCGAGCAGTCCGCCGCAATGGTTCATCACGACGTTGGCCTCGGGAAATGCGCGCAGCAGGTCGGCGAGATCGTCCAACTGCGGGTGGAAGAGCCACGCTTCGAAGGACAACCGGTCGTGCTGAAGGCGCCCAAAGCCTTTACGGAATGTCGCATCGAGCATCAAATGCCGCGGGACCTGATGGCGGCCGAATTTCGCGGCGTTGCCGACATCCCAGATGGTGCCGTAGCGGACGCCTTTAAAACGGCCGTTACCCGCGGCGGCCAGCGCTTCGAGCACGGGCGTCACCTTGTCGCCGAGCATGAGATCGGCATGCCCGACGATGCCGGCGCACAGGCGGGCTTTGCCGTAATTGCCGCTCGCGCCCATCGCAGCGATGCCGTTGACGAACTCGACTTCGCCGACCGGCTTCATTTCAGCCGGTCCGTCGGCGCGATACATCACGCCGGCTTCCACGAACACCGTCGCCACGATGTTGTGTCCGCCGCCGACGTCGCCCGCCAATTCATGCGTCAGGTAACGGCCGCGCTGGTCGTCCCAGACGTGATGATGCGGGTCGATGATCGCCAGTTCCGGCTCGAGCGCCGGTTCATGGCGCTGCTGCGTCCACGCTTCGGCCTCGGCCAGCGTGCGATAGGCGTGACCGCGGAATTCATAGGGCTTCTTCAATCGACTTTCTCCTCATCTGAACCGGAACCGGCACAGACACGATTATAAGGTGTCGCGGCTGTACGCTTCAGCGGCCGCATCGTCGCGCAGACCTCCCGGCCTATTTGCCGAGGCAGAAATATATCGTGGTCCCGGCGTTGACTGCGCTGTCGGCCCAGATCTTGCCGCCGTGGCGCTGGATGATGCTGCGTGCCGTCGCCAGCCCGATCCCCGTGCCTTCGAATTCACCCGCGCGATGAAGGCGCTGAAACGGCGCAAACAGTTTGTGTGCATATTCCATGGCGAAGCCGGCGCCGTTGTCGCGCACGTAATAAACGGTTTCGCCGTCACGGCGCTCGTATCCGACGTCGATTGTCGGCGCCGCGGTTTTCGCGGTGAATTTCCATGCGTTGCCGATCAGGTTCTCGAGCAGAATCCGCATGAGTCCGGAATCGCCGTTGGCAATCATGCCCGGAGCGACCGTGACCGCGACTTTGCGCGCCGGATCGTGCTCGGCCAGTTCGGCGATTATGTCTTGCGCCAGTGCGCTTAAATCGAAATCCTGTCGCCGAACCGGCTGGCGCGACAGGCGCGAGAGGCTCAAGAGGTCGTCGATCAGCCGGCCCATGCGTTCGCTGCCGGCGTGTACGCGCCGGAGTTGTTCGACCGATACCTCGTCGAGCTTGTTTTCGTTTGCCTGCAATACCATGGAGCTGAACCCGTTGATCGCGCGCAGCGGCGCCCGCAGGTCGTGCGCGACAGTGTATGTGAACGCACTTAATTCGCGATTGGCGGCCTCAAGCTCCGCGGTCCGGTCGGTCACGCGCGTTTCCAGTTCGGCGTTCAGTTCGGCGAGTTTGGCCGTGGCCCGGCTGCGCTCGATCAGGCGCGCGAGCTGGCTGGCCACGCTGTCGATCGCGTCGAGCAGCAATGTGTCAGGCGCGCGCGTCGCGGTGGCGAAGAATTCGAGAAACCCCGCGATTTCGTCGTCAACGAAAACCGGGAAGACGAAGCCGGCGCGTATGCCGAAGCGCAGCGCGATGCGCATCCGGCCCGTGCTCTGAATCAAGGCCAGATCCTCCAGCCACACTGGACGCCGCTCGCGCATGGCCACACCGACAAATTTCCCGTTGGGCAGGTTGTGCGAATGCTCCTCCGAGTGGCGGATGAATTCTTCAAAGTGCGCCAGATCCTCGCCGCGCCAGAACGACACCGGCGGTATGCCGGAAGAGTGGCCCGGCGCATATAACGCGACGCGCCCGAGCGTCCAGTTGCCGTAAGCGCCGATCAAAGCGACGCACGCCTGCATGGCCAGCTCCGGCGTCGTCGCCTCGTTGGTCGCACGTGCAAGCGATTCCAGGAGCTGCATCAAGGCGGCCTTGCGTTTGCGCTCGCTGATGTCGCGGAATATCACCGCGACGCCGATCATGACGCCGCACTCATCGTTAATCGGAGACTGGCTCAGCGCCACGTCAATGATTCGCCCGTCCTTGGTGACACGCACGGTCTCGAGATCAATCACGGCGTGGCCCCGCGCGAGCAATGCGCGGCTGCGTGCAGATTCTTCTTCGCGGTCGGGCGGGATAAGCAACGATACGCTTTGACCTATCGCCTCGTTGGCCGTATAGCCGAACAGCCGTTCTGCGGCACGGTTCCAGGTCAGTATTTTGCGGTCGAGGCCGCGGCTGACGATGGCTTCGTTGGAGCTGTCGACAATTGCGGCAAGGTACGCGCGCGTTTCTTCCGCCTGCTTGGACGCTGTTATATCCCGGAAAATCATCGCAACGCCCGCCATTGCTCCGCGCTCGTCGTTGATTCGCGATTGGCTCAGCGATACGTCGATGCGATGGCCGTCTTTGGCAAGTCGCACGGTTTCCTGATTGGCTACGGGACGACCCTTGTCGATCAACTCGCGGTTATGGCGCGCTTCGTCTTCGCGGTCCGGCGGGATCAGGAACTCCATGTTGCGACCCATGACTTCGGCGGCGGAATAGCCGAACAGCCGTTCCGCGGCGCGGTTCCATGACAATACCTTGCGGTCGGGGCTGCGGCTGACGATTGCGTCGTTCGAGTTGTCGACAATGGCCGCGAGGTAGGCCCGGACCTCTTCATCCTGTTTGCGCGCGGAGATGTCCTTGATGACCGAGACAAAATAGGCTGGCCGGCCCGCCGGGTCGCGCACGAGCGAGAGGCTGCGATGGACCCATAACAGCGTGCCATCTTTCCTGATTAGGCGCCGTTCGCTGGCGGACGTCCTGGACTTGCCCGCAATGATTTCCGCGCGTTCTGCCAGGCGCGCCGGCAGCTCGTCGGCGGGCGTAAGCGCGCGGGAGTCGATGCCGATAAGTTCGGACCGTGCGTAGCCAAGCAGCTCGCAAAACGTATCGTTCGCCATCAGAATTCGAAACGTGTCTGCTTCGACCTGTACGATGCCTACGGCGGCCTGCTCGAACGTGTTGCGCATGCGCTCTTCGCTTGCACCAAGGGATTCCTCGGTGCGCAATAGCCGCGACAGCAAGACGAACAGCAGCGCCAGCAGCAGGAGTCCGGACACGCCGACCGCGAGCGAACGCGCCTTCCAGCCCGCGAGCACATCGTCGCTTGTGACGCCGACCGAAACGAAAAACGGGTACCGATCGAGCGCGTGATAACTGTAAATGCGCACCCGGCCGTCCGTCGCGGAGGAGATCTCTACCGTCGCGGTTCGTTTGCCCGGGGTCAGCGCAGCCCGCGTCGGACTGGAGGAGGGGAGTTGTGCATTGAGCTTGCCGCCGTTGTCCGGCCACCGCATAACCTGGCTGAAATCGTCGCTGCGATAGATCGAGATGGTGCCGCCCGCGCCGATGTCGAGCGACTTGAACAGTTCGCCGAAGTATTCGAGTTCGAGCGTCGCAGTTAATACGCCGCGGAACGCGCCGCGATTGTCGTGCAGCGCCTTGGCGACGGGCATGACGCGCTGGCCGGACGTGCGCGAGACGATTACTTCGGAAAACACCAGGTCTGCCCGCGGGTTGTCCCGCGCCTGCCGGAAGTAATTGCGGTCGGCGATATGCGTGCGCGCCGTGGTGTTGCCGGCCGTCGCGTATAGCCGGTCGCCGCTGGCGTCGAAAATTCGCACGCCCGCAAGTTCCGGGAAATTGATCAGCTTGGATTCGAGTTGTGCGTCGAGGTCCGCGGCATACCGGGGTGCGGCTTGCGTGTTCAGCGCCGCCGGCGGAATGACGCGCGCGAGCTGCTGCAAATCAGCGTCGGTGCGCCGCAATGTGGCATCCAGCCGCGCTTCCAATATCGCGGCATAGTCACGCGTTGCCTTCTCGGCGCCGGCGATGGCTTCGCGGTAACCCGACCAGATCAGGTAGCCGAGCAGGGAGGTTACGGCAAGTGCGCTAGTGCCAAGCGCGATGAGGAGCTTGTGGCGGATGTGCATTGGCGGCTTAGAGAGGACGGCCATTATCCGCGTTCCCGCGGGCAAATGCGTATATAACGTCAATAAGCGCCTCATACTTGAGGGTTTTATCGAGCGCGCACTGCCGGCGCGGATCCGGCCGGCGCCAGACGGCTGCACGGGATGTATTGATCTTACCGTCAAGCCGGCCGGCTGCAGCCGGCCGGCGTCAGGGTAACGTTCCTTGCGGCAACGCTTTGAGCGCGTCGTAAATCTGGCGGTCGATCTCGATGCCGTCGCTCTTGTGGCGGGCGCGCTCGCGAAATGCGCGCTCGCCCGGCAGCCTGATTTCGTTGACACCCGGCTGGCGTGGTGTCGCCTTGACGCGCGCGAGCATTTCGCTCATGTCGCGCCGGAATTCGTCGAGCGGGACCATCAGGTCGGGCTTGACCGCCATGATCAGGTAGCCGTAAGTTTTATCGTCGCCGAGCCCCGAGCCTGCGAGCACGCCGAGCGCTTGCATCGCCAATCCGAGCGCGAAACCCTTGTAGCCGCCGAACGGCAGAATCGCGTGCACTCGCGCCGGATCGCGCGTCGGTTTGCCGTCGCTGTCGATCGCGACGTTTTCCGGCAGCACCGCGTTGCGCCGCTCCTGGAATATCAAATCGGTGCCCATGAATGCCGCGGTTTCATGCGGGCCGGCGAAGTGGCGCTGGCGG